>JAAUQO010000155.1 GCA_012032775.1 Oscillochloris sp.
TCGCAACGCTGATCTGCGGTGCGGCGTTCTGGGTCTTGTGCGGCCGCAGATTGGGCGGGCCTTCGGCGCGGGCGATCGCGAGATCGAGGCGATCAGTGGGTTTATGTTCATCGCCCCGAACCTGCTCGGCTTTGCGCTTTTTTTCGCCGGGCCGTTGCTGTTCTCGCTTTTTCTCAGTCTGACCGACTCGGACTCGTTTACGTATAATTTTGTCGGTTTGCGCAACTACATTGATATTTTCAGTCTGAGTTTTGTCGGCCTGCAAGAGGCCGGTCAGCGGGCCAGCGAAGTCTTGCCGGCGGGCCATATCGAACTGGTGCGCTTGAATGTCTTTGGGCAAGATATGCTGATCGGCGCGAAAGATAGATTGTTCTGGATTTCGCTCTGGAATACGATTATTTACTGCTTCTGGGTGACGCTGCTCAGTGTGGTGCCGGCGTTGCTGGTGGCGAATATTTTGAACAGCAAAATCCCCGGTATGACCTTCTTCCGCGCGATCTATTTTATTCCCAGTATTGCCGGTGTGGTCGGTGTGGCGGTGATCTGGAAGTGGTTGTACAACTCGAATGTCGGTTTTCTGAACTACGGTATCAATCAGGTGATCGGCCTGGCGAATATCTTCCCCGGCATCAATATCGATCCGGTGCAGATCCCGTGGCTGGCCAGCCAGGATACGGCCCTCTTTTCGATTATTCTTATGGCCGCCTGGCAGTTGCTCGGCTTCAACACGATTCTGTTTCTGGCCGGGTTGCAGGGCATTCCGCGCGAAGTGTATGAGGCTGCCACGATCGACGGCGCCAGTACCTGGCAGCGCTTTCGCTCGATGACGCTGCCGCTGCTTGCGCCGACAACCTTTTTTGTCGTGACGACAACCTTGATCACCACACTGCAAGTTTTTAGTGAGCCGTTTGTGATGACGCCGCCGCCCGGCGGTGGGCCGAACAATGCCACGCTTACATCGGTGTTGTATCTGTACCAGCAGGGCTTCCGCGGTTTTCAACAGGGTTATGCCGCCGCCGTGGCCTGGGTCGTCTTCCTGTTTATCTTCCTGGTGACGTTGGTGCAGTTCCGCATCCAGCGCCGCTATGGCGAGGTGTAATCATGCGCCAGTCGTACCAAATTCAAAAGTGGGCCGGGTACGTCGGAGCATATGCGGTGCTGGCGATCTTCGGCTTTCTGATCGTCTTCCCGTTCCTGTTCATGTTCTTCACGTCGCTCAAATTACCGACCGACGTGTTCCGCTCGCCGCCGCGCTTGCTGCCCTACGCCACCGAGACGGCGGTGATCGACGGCGAAACATATCCGCTGCATACGGTTACCGTCGATGGCCGCAGCGAGCGGCTGGCGCTGGTGGACGAAGGCGCCACCATTGTGATTTTCGCCGCAGTTGATGATCCCGACCGCACCTTCGCCCTTGCGCCCCGTGATGCTTCACCGGTTGGTGGCTTCACCAACCAGGAAGAGATCACGATCGACGGCGAGGTGAAGCCGCTCTGGGCGGTTGAGGATAACGGCGCGACGGTGCAGGTTTACGAGGTGCGCCGCGAGCGACTCGGCTTGTTCGTCGATCCGGCCGATCCCAGCCGCGAGGTCGAGGCGAATATTCGCCAGAACCCGCCGATCGAGCAACTGAATGCCGAGACGAACAATTATGAGCGCGTGCTGGAGTTGCAGAACCTCGATCGCAGCCTGACCAACACCATGCTGGTGACGATTCTGGTGGTGCTGGGCCAGGTGATCACGTCGGTGCTGGGCGGGTATGCTTTTGCGCGCCTGCGTTTCCCCGGCCGCGACGGGCTGTTCCTGGTTTATCTGGGCACGATCATGATCCCGTTCGTGGTTCTGATCATCCCGATGTATCAATTGATGGTGATCATCGGCTGGGTCGATCGGATCGCGGCCCTGATTTTGCCCTGGATCTTCACCGCCTACGGCACGTTCCTGATGCGGCAGTTCTTTTTAAGCATCCCGAAGGATCTGGAAGAGGCCGCATTGATGGACGGCGCCTCGCGCTTCCGCATTTTGTGGCAGGTGTTTGTGCCGCTGGCCGGGCCGGCGATCGCAACTCAGGCGACGTTTACCTTCCTTTATGCCTGGAACAGCTTTGTCTGGCCGCTGGTGGTGATCAATACCGGCAACTTCGACAACCAGGTGCTGCCGCTTTCGCTGATGGTGTTGCAAGGCCGGGCCGCCGATAGCCCGAACCTGGTGATGGCCGGCACCACAATTGCGGTTGCACTGCCGCTGCTGATCTTTGTGCTGGCCCAACGCTATTTCGTCGAGGGGATCGCAACCAGCGGCTTGAAGTAGCCCATCACCGCTCGAACCTGAATTATGCAGCGGGTAGCGATGCACAATATTGTGTCGCTACCCGCTGTTGCATGGTGCCGCCTGCCGATTACGACGCGACTTCGCGTGATTTCGTGAGCAGGTCGGCGATCACGGTTGCCAGCCGGTGCAGGCGCAGCGGCTTGCTGATGTAGGCATTCGCCCCGGCGGCCAGGCAGCGTTGGTCATCGCCGGGCATCGCCAGGGTTGTCAGCGCGATGATCGGGATGGAACGAGTGGCGACATCGGCGCGCAACCGGCGGATGGCTTCCAATCCATCGATGCCGTGAAGCCGGATATCCATCATGATCAGATTGGGCAATGTATCACGAAGATAAGCCAGGCCCTCTTCGGCCGACTCAACGGAGATCAGTTGGTAGCCGAGGCATTCCAGGTAACTGCGCAACATCTCCGACCCGGTACGATCATCGTCGATCAGCAGCAACTGTGCGCCGGAATATGGTGAGGGCGGCCCCGTCACCGCTGCCGGCATTTCCGGCTCCGGCTTGCTGTCCATGGTCTGTTCCGGCGGCAACCACGGCAGAACAAGTGTGAAGCGACTGCCGGTGGCGGGCGTGCTCTCGACGCGAACGCTGCCGCCGTGTAGGGCTGCAAGTTGGGCAACCAGCATCAAGCCCAACCCGCTGCCGATCTGGCTGGCCTGCAGCGGGTTGTCGATCTGGGAAAATGGCTGGAACAACCGGATCAGATCAGCCTCGGCAATTCCGATCCCGCTGTCCCACACACAGATCTGCACCGCTTCGGCCTGAAGATCGCCGCTGACCCGTATCCCGAACTCTCCGCCGTCCGGGGTGAACTTTACCGCATTCGAGAGCAGATTGATCAGCGCCTGCCGCAGCCGGCGGCTGTCGCCGCGAATCACCTGTACCTGCGGATCGAACTCCAGCCGACAGTACATCTGTTTGCGCATTGCCTGCTGGTTGATAATCTGGATCGCCGACTCGCAGACTGCTTTCAGCGACACCAGATCAAGCGTCAGTTGCATCTGGCCGGCTTCGATCTTGGCGATATCGAGCATATCGTTGATCAGCGCCAGCAGATGATTCCCGCTCTGCATAATCCCGCGTAACATCTGTACTTGCTCTTCGGAGACCGGGCCGACAAGTTGGAGGCTCAGCATCTCACTCAGGCCGAGGATCGAGGTCAGCGGCGTGCGTACTTCGTGGCTCATGCCGCTCATGAACTCGTCCTTCTGGCGAGTCGCCCGTTTCATCTGGGCATTGGCGCGGGCCAGTTCAATATTCTGGCGGATCATCTGGGCCTGCAAAAGTTGCAATTCATTCCGCTGTTGCACGCGCTCTTGTTCGATCCGGCCGCGCTCGCTGACATCGCTGATGATTTGCAGCAGCCCGACGATCGTTCCTTCGGGATCGATGTGGGGCAGGGTCAGTAGATCGAGATAGCGCGGCGTACCGTCGGGGGCGTCGCGATTGATCGCGGGCAACAGCAGTCGTTCGCGCCGGCCGGCCATGATCGCGCTGAGCGCCGTCTCGTTGCCGATCAATTCCGGCAACAATTCCAACAGCTTGCAGCCGATAATCGGCGCCGGATGATCGAGGATTGCCGGCGACCCTGCGACGTTCTGCACCAACAAGTCGCGGTCGATCATCAACATGACCGAACCGAGTTCAGCGAGAAGGAGTTGCGTGTACCGATTGTCCATGCTGTAATCACTGTCATTCCAAGGCCGGATGGTGTGTAATCTGGCTGGGAAACCGACCAACCGGACAGTTCAAAACCTTGCTGCGTCGCTCAGGGTGTTGCGACCGGCGTGATAATCTCGGACGGCGCCGGTCGTAATAAACGAACCCAGCGCGACGGAACCCAGCCGATCAACTCGACCGAATTGCCATCGGAGAGTGCGACCCGCACCCGGTACCAATCGCCCTGAACCGCCAGCAACTCCACCGGAGCGCCAAGCGGCGCCACAATGCTCGAGCGGGCGCTGCTCTCGTCGGGGGTACTGAACAGGTATACATTCCCGATCATCACCCCGGTAAAGCGGGTCGGCGTCGGCGACGGCGTGCGAGTCGGCGTCGGCGTACGGGTCGGCGACGGCGACGGCGTACGGGTCGGCGATGGCGGCGGCGTGTTGGTTGGTTGCGGCGTATTGGTCGGCGTGGGTATGGGCGTATTGGTGGCGGTCGGGATACTGGTGGCGGTTGGGAGTGGGCTGGCGGTGGGCGTACTCGTTGGGGCGGTAAGTACTGCGAGGCGGGCCTCGACCTGCCAGGCCCAGCCGCAAAACAGCATCGGCGGTAAGAGCACGAACAGCAACAGCGCAACAATGATCAGTCGTTGTGATCTGGAAAGCCGGCGGTTGCCGGCCTCGGCCACGAGCAAGCGCTGACTCAGGATGGCGCGGCTCTCGCTGCTGAGTGCGCTATCGCTGCCGTCGAAGGCGCGCAACCGTTCATAGCGCCGTTCGTGGATGGCGGCCAGCGTTGTCCGCATCACCTGGCGAAAATCGGCCGGTTCGACACCTTCGATCACCACGGCGAGATAAGCTGTGCCGCCGGCTTCGATCAAAATCTGGCGCGATTCATAGGCGATCCCACCAAGTTCACCGCTCTCAACGCGGCCGAACGCCTCGCGGGCGAAATCACGAATAGCGGTGAGCATGCCACTGACGAGATCGCGATCGGGCGGCTCGGCGCCATTCGAGTAATGGCAGATCAGCAGCCCCGAATCGCGCTGGATCAGAAAGATCTCGTTGATGCGCAACGGCAGGGCCTGGCGCATGCGGTACTCGGCCGGCGCGATCCCGCGGGCGCGCGCCTGCCAGTAGCCCGGATCGAGCCAGACCGTACCGGCGCGCAGGCGGGCATCGATCTGCTGGGCCAGATTTCGGATCGCCTCGCTGGTTGCCCGCGCGATCATCTGACCGATCACGGGGTAAAGCGCATCGATAATATCTTCGCGGGCCTGATACACCTGATGGCGAATAGCTTCGCCGATCGCAGGAGCAAGGGCGCGGGCAATATCATCCCGCGACTCGCCGATCTTCTCGGCCAGAATATCGGCGATCACCGGACTGATCCGATCCACCAGTGCTTGCGGCTTGAGCAGCACCCGGCGTAATTCTTCGATCTGCCGGCTTGTATCGACATCTTGCGCCATAAAACAACTCCGCAGAAACTGTCGCTGGTAAACAGGAACGTATTATGGATGCGACAGGAACGAGTAGCGCATCAGTCGTTTTGATTGGCCAATCCTTCGAGCAGACCGGTGACACTGGCGCCGGTTTCAAGCCGAGTGGCGATCTCCATCAACATACCGGCCAGCGCTTTGCGGTCGGTTTTCTGGCCGGCGAGGCGGTCGGTAAGGCGGTACAACTCGGCCCGCAGGGTGTCCTCGGCGCTGCGGAGTTCGCGCCGGATTAACTGGGTGCGTTGCTCAAGCTGGTCGCGGGTGTCGATCTGATCGGCCCGCGCGGCCCGCAAAGCCTCATCGTGGTTGCCGGTAAGCCGGCGTAGTTCCAGCACACCCTCGCCGACGCCGACCAGTGTCTGCTCGTGCTGGCGGGTCTGCGTGATCAATTGTTGCTGATGGGCACTGATGCTGCGGGTGCGTTCGGCATCCCGGCGGACATCGTCGTGGAGCTTACGCAGATCGAGATCGATCTGCTCCATACGGCGCAGCAGCGTACGTTCAAACTCGGCCATACGTTCGTGCGCCAGGCGCATATCGGTCGCCATATGTTCAAGCTGCCGTTGGAGATCGCTGAAGCGTCGTTCGTACTCTTCGGCCTGGGCGCCGAAGAGGATATCGCGTAGCCGATCAACTTCCGCCTGTTGCAAGCGGTTCCGGTTTGTGTCGGCGCCGAGAATAATCTCGCGGACACGCTCCAGATCTTCACCAGCGGGCAGCGGGCCATTTTCGGCTGCTTGTTCTTCGATCATCACATGCTCCTCTGAGTTATGATTGCTGCTGAGAGGTCGAGAAACGATGCTTCGACGCCGGCGCCTGTTTTCGCGCTGGTGAGGTACCACGGAATATTGAGCCTCGCGGCGAAGTCGGCTAATTGTTGGTGCTCGATGGCCCGTTCGCTCGATCGGTCGAGTTTGTTTGCGAGCAGTACGAGATGTGCTGCGGGGTTGATCTGCCGAAACTCGGCGCTGTAGCGCTCGAGTGTGCCGAGCGTGTCGAGGCGCGTGAGATCACAGACAAGCAAAGCGCCGCCTGATCCGGCGTAATAATTATGCACAACCTGAGAGAAGGCTTCACTACCGGCAATATCCCAGATCAGCAAGCTTAGTTCGTGGGCGTTGACCACGGCCTGGCGCCGACTGACGCGCACGCCGATCGTGCTGAGGTAGCGATCATCGAAGCGGCCCTCGACAAACTGGCGTACCAGGCTGGTCTTGCCGACGGAGAAGTCACCCAGCAGACAGATTTTTTGGGTGAGCCGATTCATTCGCTTTGCGTATTCCTAAGGTTCTTATTCGTATAGCGCATTATAAAGCCAAAACGGTGTGAGATCAAAGCGAATTTCGATCGGGCTGTCAGGCAGGTATAGGCGAATCGGGCGCTGCGAAAGCTGGATCATATGGTTATGGCTGCCGGCCCGGCATCTGCTGCCCCGCACATCTCCGGCGCACTTCGCCATATAATTCCACAGCTATGCACAAGTATTGCAAATGATTTGCAAAGAATTTTGCGATCACTTGATGTTGAAAATCCTTCTGAGCGACAGTGCTATAATGGCTCTGTTACCCTTCGTATCTAGGGGCCCGGTGGGCCGCTGTGTAATTAGAGGAGAACGCCATGACGAACAGCTTTGGCGCACGATCCAGCCTTCGTGTCGGCGGCAAAGAGTACGAGATTTATCGGCTGGAAGCCCTTGCCCAGCATGGTGTAAATCTGGTTCGCCTGCCGTACTCGTTGCGTATTTTGCTCGAAAATCTGCTGCGTACCGAAGACGGTCGTACCGTAACCGCCGACGACATTCGGGCGCTCGGCAAATGGGATCCGCACGCTGAACCTGATAAAGAAGTTGCTTTTACGCCGGCCCGCGTGATTTTGCAGGATTTTACCGGCGTGCCATGTGTGGTCGATCTGGCTGCCATGCGCGACGCAATGGCTGAGATGGGCGGCGATCCCAATCTTATCAATCCATTGCAGCCGGTTGAACTGGTGATCGACCACTCGGTACAGGTTGATTCCTATGGCTCCGAGGCGGCGCTGTTGATCAACAAAGACCTGGAGTTTGAGCGCAACCGCGAGCGCTATGCCTTTCTACGCTGGGGCCAGACGGCATTTGAGAATTTCAAGGTTGTGCCGCCCGGCAATGGTATTGTGCATCAGGTGAACCTGGAGTACCTCGCTCGGGTGGTCTTCACCTCTGATGAGAATCCGCGCGCCGGCGGCCCGCTTCAGGCTTACCCCGATACGCTGGTCGGCACCGATAGCCATACTACCATGATTAATGGTCTTGGGGTGCTGGGCTGGGGCGTCGGCGGGATCGAGGCCGAGGCGGCCATGCTCGGTCAGCCGGTCTCGATGTTGATCCCGCAGGTGGTCGGCTTTAAACTGACCGGCGCGCTACCTGAGGGCGCCACCGCCACCGACCTGGTGTTGACGGTGACGCAGATGCTGCGCAAGAAGGGCGTGGTCGGCAAATTTGTCGAGTTCTTCGGCCCCGGCCTGGCCAATCTGCCCCTGGCCGATCGGGCCACGATCGCCAACATGGCCCCCGAGTATGGCGCAACCTGCGGGATCTTCCCGATCGATGCCGAGACACTGCGCTATCTGGAGTTCAGCGGGCGCAGCGCCGAGCGGGTGGCGCTGGTTGAGGCGTATGCCAAGGCGCAGGGCCTTTTCCACGACGAGAACACGCCTGTGGCCGAGTATAGCGATATTCTGGAACTGGATCTCGCCACGGTCGAGCCGAGTGTGGCCGGGCCGAAGCGCCCCGAGGGCCGGCTTGGGCTCAGCGCCGTGCGTGAGACATTCCGCGCCGCCGTCGATCAGATCGTCGGCGCCGATAATGGCAAGGCGAACAGCAAGAATCGCTGGGAGGGCGAGGGCGGTAGCCCGGCCGATCAGAACGCGGCAACCGAGAATGCCGGGGCTTCTGCGGATTATGCGCTGGCGCCTTCGGCGGTACAGTACGAATTGCACGGCAGCCAGCAGGTGCTGCATCATGGTTCGGTGGTGATCGCCGCGATCACCTCATGCACCAACACCTCGAACCCGTCGGTGATGGTGGCCGCCGGCCTGGTGGCGAAGAAGGCGGTTGAGAAGGGCATGAGCACCAAGCCCTGGGTGAAAACCAGCCTCGCCCCCGGCTCCAAGGTTGTTACCGAATACCTGAACAAGGCCGGTCTGACACAGTATCTCGATCAGTTGCGCTTTAACACGGTCGGCTATGGATGCACTACCTGTATCGGTAACAGCGGCCCGCTCGATGTCGAGATCAGCGCTGCGATTGAGCAGGGCAATCTGGTGGCGGCCTCGGTGCTTTCCGGCAACCGCAATTTCGAGGGCCGCGTCCAGCAGGACGTGAAGGCGAACTACCTGATGTCGCCGCCACTGGTGGTGGCCTACGCGCTCGCCGGTCGGGTTGATATGGATCTTGGCTCCGAGTCGCTGGGCGAAGACAAGGCCGGCAATCCGGTTTATCTGCGCGATCTCTGGCCGACCCAGCAGGAGGTGCGCGACACAATCGCCACCGCTATTCAGTCGGATATGTACCAGCGCAGTTATGGCGCCGTTTTCCAGGGCGATGAGCACTGGGAAGGGATCGATGTCCCGGCCGGCAGCCGGTTCGCCTGGGATGCGAACAGTACCTATGTGCGCCGGCCGCCCTACTTCGAGAACATGAGCGATCAGCCGCCGACCCGGGTACCGAGATCAGCGGCGCGCGGGTGCTGGCATTGCTCGGCGACAGCATCACCACCGACCATATCAGCCCCGCCGGCAGCATCAAGGCCAGTTCGCCGGCCGGCAAGTACCTGATCGAGCATGGCGTCGAACCGAAGGATTTCAACAGCTACGGCTCGCGGCGCGGCAACGACGAGGTGATGGTACGCGGCACTTTCGCCAATGTGCGCCTGCGCAACAAACTGGCCCCCGGCACCGAGGGCGGCTTTGCGCCCTACCTGCCCACCGGCGAGGTGCTGAGCCTTTATGATGCGGCGATGCGCTACAAAGCAGACGGCACGCCGTTGATCGTGATCGCCGGCGGCGCCTACGGCAATGGCTCATCCCGCGATTGGGCCGCCAAGGGGCCGTACTTGCAGGGGATCAAAGTCGTGATCGCCGAGAGCTTCGAGCGCATCCATCGCTCGAACCTGATCGGTATGGGCATCCTGCCGTTGCAGTTCAAGGGCGCTGAGAACGCCGAGAGCCTGGGGCTGACCGGCCATGAAACCTACGATGTGATCGGGTTGGCCGACGCGGTGGCCGAAGGCTTCGCCAATGGCCGCGAACTGACGGTGCGGGCCACGGCCGAGGACGGCGCGGTGAAGGAGTTCCGTACCCTGGTGCGGATCGATACGCCGCAGGAGATCCAGTATTACGTCCACGGCGGCATCTTGCAGTATGTGCTGCGCCAACTGCTCGCCGAGAACAAGCAGCCGGCGTAGATGACAGGCACAGCCGGACGCCGCATCAGGTATCTTGCTGTAGAACGCCGCCGCGTTCGTGGGCCGGAGATATTGTGCAGCAGTGGGCTGCCAAAACGGGGATGTCGGGCAAACCGACATCCCCGTTTTGGTACTCAGTTACCCGGCTGTGGCCTGTAGCCTCGTTACGCTTCGCGGATCTCCAGGTATACGGCCGTAATCCGGCGTACGCGCCAGAACAATCCGAACGCCCGGTACATCCAGCCATACTTCGCTCGCAATGCATTGTCGGCGGGCGCAGCGGCGGATTGATCGAGAATAACGGCCCGGCCGCTACTGCTTGGGCCGCGCGATTGCCCGCGCCCGTCGCTTGGCTCGAACTCGACCTGGGGATTGTTGCGAATGCGCTTCACCTTGCCTGCGTTGTCCTGACTGACGACATAACAGCGATCACCGTCAACTGCGAACCAGACCGGAGTGGAAACCTTTGCGCCCGACTTGCGAATGGTGATCAGGTTCATGTACTGCTGGCCCTGGAGATTGCGAAAATGAGCAACTGCGGACATGGTACGTTTCCTTTTGCGCTATTGGCCGCCGGTAAGTAACCCCTGTGCTTCGAGGGTTGCATCGTAAAGCGCCGAGATCGGATCGAATTCCGGATCGGTGATCGCCTGTTCGAGGAGTTTACGCAACACCGGATCACCGGTGGTAGACCAGAGCGGTTGATAGATATACGATCGCGGCGTCAGATAATCGAGCTCGCTGATCCAGACACTCTCGATTGGATCTTCGAACAAACCGCCTTCTTCAGCCACCGAGCGAACCGTAGGCAGGCCCCAATTCTTCCAACTTGCCGCGCCCTCGGTGCCGGCATAAAAGCGCAGGAAACGCCAGGCGGCTTCTTTATTGGGGCTGACATTCGTGATCCCAAAGCCGCTCCAGAGCAAAATATTCGCGCGCTCTTCCCCGGCGGGAACGCCGATCAACCCCACCTCTACATCGGGATCTTGCAGCAACTCAGCCTGAGGCCAGCGCCCGAACAGCCACATCGCCGCCTCGCCATCGCGAAACCAGGTTGAATCCGGGGCGAACGGATCGAGGTTTTCGGGGATCGGCGCAACCCGGTGCCGATGAAAAAGATCGGCGTAGAACTGGAGCGCCGTAACATTTTGCGGCGCGTCCATATAACCCAGGAACCCGACACCCTCGGGGCTTACCAACCGTCCGCCTGCTGCCGCCGACCAGTAATCGAAGCCGGTGGGCCAGGCGCCCGGCAGTTGCACCCCCCAGATATCGGTGCTGCCGTCGGCATCGGTATCACGAGTTAGGGCGCGCGCCGTATCCAGGAATTCATCCCAGGTCCAGCCTTCGTGCGGATATGCGACGCCAAACTGATCAAAGATACGCTTGTTGTAATAGACGGCAAGCGGCGAGAAATCTTTCGGCAGCAGGTATTGGCCGCCGGCCCAGCGGCCGGGATCAAGCAAGCCGGACAAATAGATCGTCGGATCAAGCGGATACTCGGCGCTGGTGATCATGTCGTCAAGGGGCGCCAATGCGCCTTGATCGACGAATGTCGGCACCGCATCATCACCGATTTGCAGAATATCCGGTGGCCTTTCCGATTCCAGGCTTGCCAATAAGCTAGGATAATAATCCTCGGTGACCGATTCAAGTTCAACCCGAATATCCGGATTTCGGCCTCAAAGCGCGCGATAATTTCTTGATGCGGGATTAAGCCCGAACCGCTGTCGCCGACAGCTATCCGGATCACGGTGCGCCCATCATCAGGTGCCGGTGTCGCCGTTGCCGCAGCTTGCGGATCAACCTGCGGCGTGGCCGGACCGGCCTGGCACGCCGACAATACACCTGCGATGAATACCAACAAAACCCCGAATAAACGAATCCGTGTGTCCATTGCATTTCTACCTTGTTGCGCCGCCCGGCAACAATGGCGTTAAGAAAGAGTTGTATCGTTGATTGTACCAGAAACCGGCTTCCTGGAAATGCACCATGCAGCACGCAGCATTCTGACAGCTTGCTGAAATGATGCCAGGGTGCTTTCAGCCGCATGTAGTGGTTGGGTCAGCATGACATAAGTGCTTCGCAATCGTGTTTTCCTCCCCTACGCTATACAATCACAGCATCAAGGCCCGTTGGGGTCATCGAGAGCCAGGCGCTAAGGTAGGCCGGACGATCCACGGCAATCCGGTGAACATTTGTAGCCTTCCGGTACCTGCCGGAACATACGCACGGCTCCCGTCGCTATACTCGCCCGGCCGGTGGAAAACGCCGGCCGAGGTGAGGCCAAACAATGGAGGACACGATCATGCGTAAGGGATTTATCGCTACTCTGCTCACCGGCGCTACCGCTGTGTTTCTCGCCGCTCAGCCGATTCTGGCGGCACCGGCGTTCGGCAACGTCCCGTTCCAGCGCGTCTGGACTCATCAGGACTATGTGGTTTCGCAGAATCTGGTCGATCGTTCCTGGACATGGGGGCCGGCGCCGATTAGCGAAGCCATGCGTGAGAGTTATGCCGAGGGTATCGACGGCAAGCGCACCGTGCAGTACTTCGACAAGAGCCGGATGGAGATCAACGATCCAACGGCGAATCCGAACACCCAATGGTATGTGACGAATGGTTTGCTGCCGATCGAGTTGATGACCGGCCGCATGCAGACCGGCGACGGCCGTTTTGAGTATCGTGGCCCGGCGCGGATCAGCGCGATCGGCGACCCCGGCAATTTCCCGGCTTACGCCGATCTCTTGCCGCTCTATCAGAGCCCCGGTACGGTCAATCCGAACGATATCGGCAAGCCTGCCACCGGTTTTCTCAATCCCGACGGCAGTGTGACCGGTTTCAACGACTATATCAATGATCCAAACACCATCCTGGTGCGCGGCGAGAACAACCACGGTGTCGCCAGGGTGTTCATGGACTTTATGAACCAGCGCGGTCTGGTTTCCGACGACGGCAAAGCCTATGTCGCTCAGGTCTATGATCCATTGTTTGTCTTTGGATTGCCGGTGACGGGCGCTTTCTGGGTGAAGGCAAAGGTGAACGGCAAAGAGGTGCCGATCCTCTTCCAGGTGTTCGAGCGGCGCGTGCTGACCTACAACCCGGCTAATCCCGATGCCTTCAAGGTTGAGATGGGCAATGTCGGCCAGCACTACTATCAGTGGCGCTACGGGAACTAAGGATGCCGCAAGGCAGGCGATCGGGCCCGAGCAGTTGAACCGCTTTCATAAAATGCAGGCCGGAGTGGTGAATTAAAGAGGATTTAGAAAACGCTGAAGCGACCTGACGCGCAAGGGCCGGGATGATGAACTAATCATCGTCCCGGCCCTTTATGTTGCACAGACCGAAGGCAGTTTGCCCGGCTATAACCTGTAGCCTGCGCCCAACATCCTCACTTAGCCCTCAAGCAGCAACGCCTCAGGATCTTCGAGCAATTCCTTGATCCGCACCAGGAAACGTACGGCCGTGCCGCCGTCGATCAGACGGTGATCGTAGGAAAGCGCCAGGTACATCATCGGGCGTACGGCGATCTCGCCTTTAATAACGACGGCGCGCTCTTCGATCTTGTGCATCCCAAGGATGCCGACCTGGGGCGCATTCAGGATGGGGGTTGACATCAGCGAGCCGTAAACACCGCCGTTCGTGATCGTGAATGTGCCGCCTTGAAGATCGGCCAGCCCGAGCGTGCCTTCACGGGCTTTCTTCGCCAACTCGCCGATCTCGCGCTCGATCGCCGCAAAGCTTTTGCGATCGGCATCGCGTACCACCGGCACCACCAGACCCTCTTCGACGCCCACGGCGACGCCGATGTCATAGTAGTGCTTGATCACAACTTCGTCGCCCTGGATCTCGGCGTTTACCAGCGGAAACGCCTTGAGTGCACCGACGACCGCGCGGGTGAAGAACGACATAAAGCCCAGATTGACGCCGTAGCGCTCTTTGAAGCTGTCTTTGCGGCGCTTGCGCAACTCCATCACCGCACGCATATCCACCTCGTTGAAGGTAGTGAGCATAGCCGTTTCGTTTTTTACGGCTACCAAGCGTTTGGCGATAGTTTTGCGGAGCGAAGTCATTTTCTGACGTTCCTGATGGCGCGCGCCGGTAGCGGCTACTGCCTTGCTCTCGGTGGCTTTTGTTTCGGTAGCGGGGCTGCTTTTGGCTGCTTTTTCGGCTTTCAGTGCATCTTCTTTGGTGATGCGGCCACCTACGCCTGTGCCTTTCACCTCGCTGTTGTCAATGCCTTTTTCAGTGAGTATTTTGGAGGCGGCAGGCGAAGCATGTTGCTTGGCATAGCCTTCTTCCGATACCTGTTCTTTGCTGCCGGAGCTACTGGCGGGCGTGCTGGCAGGGCTGCTGGCCGTATTGGCAGTAGCGCCTTCCATTACTTCTATTTTGCAAATCAGGTCGCCTACTTTGAGGGTATCGCCTGCTTGTGCCTTGATACGCAAAACGCCCGCTGCTTCGGCGGTGAGTTCAAAGGTGGCTTTGTCGGATTCTATTTCGGCCAATACCTCGTCCAACTGTACTAAGTCGCCATCGTTTTTCACCCAGCTGCCCAATACCACTTCGGTTATAGACTCGCCCAAGGGCTTTACCACCATCTCCACTACCTGTCCGGTAGCGCTGGGGCTGCTGGCCACTGCCTTGTTTTCGGGCTTGCTTTCTTTGGCCGGGCTGCTAGCGCTTGCAGTCGT
>JAAUQO010000156.1 GCA_012032775.1 Oscillochloris sp.
TCAGCAAACGCGCCCAACGCGGCGCCGCCAATTGCCCCGTCTGGTCGAGCATCTGGTTCAGCCCGACCCCAAGCACACGCGCCGTATGCTCGGCCGCTCCAGATAGCGGCTCATCCAGAAGAGGTTATCAGCAACGCGTGAAAGCATGACATTGATGGATGCCGTAGGGTTTGAGCAGGCTCGGCCCCTCGCGGCGCTTATTCAAAAAGAACCCAGGTATCTTTGCTGCCGCCGCCTTGCGACGAGTTCACCACCAGTGAACCGCGCCGGAGGGCCACGCGGGTCAGCCCGCCGGGTGTGATCGTGACCTGATCGCCGTTGTAAAGAATATACGGTCGCAGATCGACATGGCGCGCTTCAACCTGACCTTCGACAAAACAGGGCGATCGTGAAAGGCTCAGGGTTGGCTGGGCGATGTAGTTGCGCGGATTGGCCAGAATCGCTGCGCGGAATCGTTCACGCTGGTCGGCGGTGCTATGGGGGCCGATCAGCATACCGTAGCCGCCCGACTCACCAACTGCTTTCACAACCAGTTCGTCGAGGTGTTCGAGCACATAGGCCCGGTCGGCGTCTCGCCGCACAGATGCGTCTCGACATTCGGCAGGATCGGCTCTTGTTGCAGGTAAAAGCGGATCATCTGCGGCACATAGGCATACACGGCTTTATCATCGGCCATGCCGGTGCCGATCGCATTTGCCAGCACCACATTCCCGGCCCGCGCCACATTGAGCAAGCCGGCCACACCAAGCATCGAGTCGGGGCGGAAGGCCAATGGATCGATAAAATCATCATCGACCCGCCGGTAGATCACATCGATCCGGCGCAATCCCGCTGTGGTGCGCATATACACACTGTTGTTATGCACGAGCAGATCGCGGCCTTCAACCAGTTCGATCCCCATCTGGCGGGCCAGAAAGGCATGCTCGAAGTAGGCCGAGTTGTAGACGCCCGGCGTCAGCACCACAATGGTTGGGTCGGGGCGATGGGCCGGCGCCAACGAGCGCAGCATCGTGAGCAGGGATTGGCCGTAATTATCGATCGGCCGCACGCCGTAATTGGCGAAAAGGCGCGGAAAAGCCCGCTTCATCACCTGGCGATTGGTGAGCATATAGCTCACGCCGCTCGGCACCCGCAGGTTATCCTCAAGTACCGCAAAGCGCCCGTCGGGCAAACGCACCAGATCGGTGCCGGCTACCGCCACATAACACTTGCGCGGCACCTTCACATCACGCATCTCGCGGCGATAATGCTGGCAGGTGTAGATCAACTCGCGTGGGATAATCCCTTCGGCGAGGATATGGCCCTTGTGATAGATGTCGTCCAGGAACATGTTCAGCGCCCGGATGCGCTGTGCCAACCCGGCCTCGATCGTTTGCCACTCGCTGGTGGTAATAATGCGCGGCAACAGGTCGTAGGGGAAAATACGCTCGGTGCCCTCGGCTTCGCCATAGACCGTGAAGGTGATCCCCTGGTTGAGGAATGTCATATCAGCGGTACGTTGGCGTTGTTGAAGCTCGTGGGCGGTAAGGTCGTGGAGCCGTTGGTAGAGCGGAACATACTGCGGGCGCACTTCACCTTCGCCGCCGAACATTTCGTCGTAGGCGGCATCAAGCATGTAGTTGCTGAACAAGGCCCCGGCATGTTGAAGGGAAGGCAGATCGTTGGGCATAACGATGCGAAGAAATCCTTCCGCCGTATCAGGCTCAGGTGATCAAGGCGACGTTGCCCTTGGGATCTGGTTGCGATTACGGATTAACGTATATGGTACATGCGCCGGGCGTTTTCGTCAATTATGGTGATGATACGACGGCATTGCCGTTGTATCATCACCATTACTAAGGATGTCAAAGCGTAATTGCGCCCAGGTTCGCCTCGTTGATCCTGGCGTTGAGGGACGGGATCGCGGCTTCGACCAGTGCGTTGAAGCGGCCGATCTGCTCGTCGATCTGTGCCGAGAGGCTGTCGTACACCGCCTGGGCTGCGTCGGTCGGCCTGTACTCGCCCAACTCCAGCACCGGCGCCAGTCCTTGCAGCTTATCCAGCAGCCGCGTGCCCTCGTTCAGGTTGTCGGCCCAACCGGAGCGCAGATCCGGTACTTGCAGCGTCTTTTCGATCTCCAGCACCTTGTCGCGCAGGGCTGTCGCCGCCTCGGCTACCGCCGGGCCGTTCGGCAATCCGCCGGCTCGCTTCGCCCAGCCGTCGAGCTGGCCGCGCAACCCCCGCATGCGATTGATCGTCTTGCGGGTCTCATCAACCTTGTTGAAGATCCGCAGCGAGAGCGCGTACTGAGCCTGGATCTCGGCATCGGTCGTGGCGATGCTCGGCTCCTTGATCACGCTCAGTTCGCGGCTCAGGGTCGTATCACCAACCTTGAGCGTCAGGGTATAGGTGCCGGGCGGTACTCGCGGCCCGGCCGGGCGGCCCTCACTCGGCGGGTCGTTGCCTTCGATCCTGGTCGCCGACTCGATCCGCAGATCCCAGACGAAACGGTTGAATCCGGCCTTCGCCGGCAGCTTCAACTCCTTCGCCGTCGGGTCTTCGGACTGCTTCTGCGGCTTCTCGCCGCCGGCCCACTCCGCCGGCCCGAGCGGCTGCGGCGCCGGGGCTTTGCTGGTGAATGTCCGCAACACATTCCCTGCGCTATCGCTGATCGTCAGGCTGATCGGCGCATTCGGCGCTTCCGCCAGGTAGTAGCCGATCAGCGCGCCGCGCGGCGGATTCGTGCCCATGTCGAGGAAAATCCGCTCGACATTATTCTCGTCGGTGGTTTTGGTTACGAATGCGCCGCCCACCGCATTGACATAATTCTTGCCGGGTGCATTCCCGGTCCAATCAACCCCGATCAGGTTGCGGATGGCCGGCTGCGAGTTGAAGATATGGGCTGCGCCGAGTTCGGCCGGCAATTCACGCAGCGGTGTCAGGTCGTCCAGAATCCAGATCGAGCGGCCGTGTGTGCCGGCGATCAGATTGGCGTCCTTGATCAGCAGATCGTGGATGGGGCTCACCGGCAGGTTCGACTGCATGCGCGTCCAGTTTGCGCCGTCATCGAAACTGATGTACACGCCTGTTTCGGTGCCGCAGAACAGCAAGCCCTGGCGCAGCGGGTCGGCCCGCACCACGCGGGTAAAATCGTCCTCGGGAATACCGGCGTCGATCCGGCTCCAGGTTGCGCCGTAGTCGCTGGTTTTGTACAGGTAAGGCCGGTAATCGTCGAGCTTGTAGCGCGTCGCGGCCACGTAGGCTGTGCCGGGCGCGAAGGGCGAAAGCTCGATCCCCGAGATCATGGCGAACTCCGGCAGATCGGGCGGGGTGATCGGCTGCCACGAGTCGCCGCCGTCACGCGAGATATGCATCACGCCGTCGTCGGAACCGGCCCATAGTTCGCCTTTGGCATGGGCTGATTCGACCAGCGAGAAGACCGTGGCGTACACTTCGGCGCCGATCGAGTCTTTGTTCACCGGGCCGCCGGTGATCTTCAGAGTCTCGGGATCGGCCCGCGACAGGTCGGGGCTGATCGGCTGCCAGCTCTGGCCCTCGTCGGTGCTGCGGAACACCAGATTGCCGCCAATATAGAGCGTATTCGGGTCGTGGGGCGAAATCACGATCGGGTAGGTCCAGTTGAAGCGATACTTATGCTCGCCGGAGCCATAACCGCCCATCGCCTCGGGCCAGGTGGTGATCAGGCGCAACTGCTTGGTGGAGTGATCGTAGCGTTGGAGCGCGTTGCCGCCGCCGGGCGAGGAGCCGATTGCGCCGACATAGACAATATCGGGGTTGTCGGGGCGCACCGTGATATAGCCGCTCTCGCCGCTGCCCGCAATAAAGCAATCCGTCCAGCCGATTGCATTGCGATGGGTGCGCGACGGAACCGCGATGCTGGTGTTGTCCTGCTGGGTGCCGTAGACATAGTACGGCGAGCGGGTGTCGGCGGCGATATGGTAAAACTGGGCGGTGGGCTGGTTATAGATCGTGCTCCAGCTTTCGCCGCCGTTCAGGCTCACACATGCGCCGCCGTCGTTGCCCTGGATCATGCGCCGGTTATTGATCGGGTCGATCCAGAGGTCGTGGTTATCGCCGTGAGGCGTGGCGATCTCGGTCCAACTGCTGCCGCCGTCGATCGACTTCCATAGATCCAGGTTATTCACATACACCGTGTCGGCATCGACCGTGTCGGCCGTCAGGTGGATATAGTACCAGGCCCGCGAGACGAGATTCTGGTTGTTGCTGACATACTGCCAGGTTGCGCCATAATCGTCGGAGCGATACAGGCCACCCTCGCTGCGATGCTCGATCAGCGCCCAGACCCGGCCCGACTGCACAGGCGAGGCGGCCACTGCGATCTTGCCCTTCAGGCCGCGCGGCAGGCCCGGCCGGTCGTTGATGTTCTGCCAGCTTTCACCGCCGTCGGACGACATCCAGATCGCGCTGTCGGGGCCGCCGCTGGAGATCTGCGAGAAGCTGCGATAGGCCGGCCAGATCGCGCTATAAACGAAGCGCGGATTGTGCTTGTCGATACTAAGATCGACGGCGCCGGCCTTGTCGTTAACATAAAGAACCTTGCGCCAGTTTGCGCCGCCGTCGGTGGATTTGTAGACGCCGCGCTCCTCATTCGGGCCGAAGGCATGGCCGAGCGCCGCCACAAACACAATATCGGGATTGTCGGGATGAGTGCGGATCTTGCCGATGTGGCGCGTATCGGCCAGGCCAATATGCCGCCAGGTGCGTCCGGCATCGGTGGATTTGTAGACTCCATCGCCATGCGATACATCGATGCGGATTGTCGTCTCGCCCATTCCGGCGTAGATCACGCTCGGATCGGCCGGCGCCACTTCGAGTGCGCCGACGGAACCGGTTTTGAAGGCGCCGTCGGAGATACACTGCCAATACTGGCCGGCGTCGGTCGTTTTCCAGACACCGCCGGCGACTGCGCCGAAATAAAAGGTCGCTGCATCGTATGGATCACCGGCAACCGCCACCACACGCCCGCCGCGAAACGGGCCGATACAACGCCATTCCAGCAGTCCACTCAGATCCGGGGGATTAGACATCGGGCAACTCCTGGTAGATCTAGGCGACGCTAAACACACGCACGCCGACGATAGCGGCGGGTGTTTAACCCGAAGAGGGGCTTGAGTGGCTGCTATTATGCGCTGGGAATACTGGACTTGTCAAATAAACTGAGGGCGCGGTGAAACGCACCGCGCCCTCAGGTATTGATTCGATCTGCCTCCGGCAGGGTGGAAATTTCTTTTGTCGATTCGTTTCGTCGGCAAATCCGGCGAAACGAATCGAGGGGGTTGGTTTTGCGGCGGTACGACAGGCAAAAGAAGGCCGTGTCTTGCCCGGTTTTATCCTGTGGCCTATTTTATCTATTCAGGTGCGGCGTGATGCGGGCCATAAGTTGCTCGCGGGGCAATGCGCCGACGATCCGCTCAACCGGCTTGCCGTGCTTGAACAGAATCAAGGTCGGGATGCTCTGGATGTAGCTCACGCCGCGCCCAACCAACTCTGCCTCGCCGGGAACAGCGAGTTTGCGCGGCGTTGCCCCGGTCGCCACGATCAATGCCTCGGCCTCGATCCGGCCCTTGTTCGTTTCCAGCACAAATGGCCGGCTGCTGCTGTCGATCGCTTCAACCGTGCCATACACCAGTCGAGCACCGAAACGCTCGGCCTGCTGCTATCCGGCCTCAAGCCTCGGGCCTCGGGCCTCAGAATGTTCGAGCCAGGAGCGTATCATTCCGAACCGACTCGGCTAATTCGATTGTCTCCAGGCTTGGTTCTAGGCCAAGTTCACGCCGCAGTATCTCACAGCAGGTTGCATATTGACGCAGCGCTTCGTCGCGCCGGCCATGTTCCGCCAGCACCTGCATCAGCCGGCGATGAACCAGTTCGCGCCAGGGTTCGAGCACCAGCCAATGGCGCAGATATTCGCCGGCACAGTAGAGATTGGCATGAAGCTGGTAGTATTCGGAGAGCAAGTCGAGGGCTTGAATATGCCGGTTGTGCATTCGCTCACGCAGCAGCAACAGCCATTCTTCAAAGGGCGGGCTGCCCATGCCGCTGAAGCCGGCCAATACCTCGCCGCGGTACAGGTTCACTGCTTCCTGCAGCCAGCGGATGCTTTCGGTATCAAGCGTTGCGGTTTCGTGCAAACGGTAGCGCGTACGTTCAACCAGTGTTTCAAAGCGGCGCAGATCGATCCGATCGATCAGGTCGGGGCGCAAACGAATGGTGTAGCGGGTAACTTCGAAGTACTCGTTTTCGTTCGCGCCGCTCAGAACACTCCGCAGCCGGTGGATTGTCTGCCGCAGCAGGGTTAACGCCTGTTCCAATGGGGTGTCCGGCCAGAGTAAATTGGCCAGGAATGCCCGCTCGTGCGGGCGATCCGATTCAATCGCCAGATATGCCAGCAGCGCTCGCGCACTTTGTACTCGGAAACATGTGACGGTGCTATTGTTGTGTTGAACATGGAATGTGCCCAGAAATGCCAGCGACAGGCCCATGCCGCCTCCGTCTGTGCGAGTATGCCTAAGATGGTGATTTCCTGCTGCTATGGGTAGTATATGATAATACGATTACGAATTCGAAAATATCTGGTTGTAAAACCGTTATCTGGCGTCGCCGCCAAAACTTTGCGGCGGCGACGAAGCATGGGCTTAAACAGGAAAATCGTATGGCAAAAGCCACGCCAACGGCGCGATTTGCACCAGACCCCAAACCACTAATCCCAGAATCCGTTGGTCACACTGAGGGTCAGGATAACCATGAAGAACCAGGTCATCGCGGCGGCCAGGGCCGAGGCGGCGATCAACTGGAAGCGGCGGCGGTGGCTCCAGAACCAGAGTATCATCACGCCGGCGATGATCACGGCGGAACTGAGCGGCACAATCAGTATTGAGAGCAGAAATGGTTGTTCGCCGCTGTTCTCCAAAGGATACTGCCGGCGCAACGCTTCCAATTCCGCAACGCTCAGCCCTAACGGATCGCTGAGATAAGCAAACCAGTGGACATGGATATGGCGCGAGCCGATTCTACACGGCCAGGTTTCGCCGCCGTAGCTCGCCCGGCACGTGCCGCCCAACTGCATCAGCGACTCGGGGCCGTTACGGCGGGCCAGTAACTCCAGGGTTGTGCCGGCGATTTCCAGCGTGCAGCGCTCGGCAAAGTCATCAATCGTGGTCGGCGCACAATCCAACTGGCGACCGGAAATGTAGACCTGGCCCCCCGGTTGATCGTGGCGGCCAAGGCTCAGGCCAAGGATCTCCTGATAAAAGGGGCCGGGCGACGAGTGGTAGACGACAAAGCTCAGCCCGATCAGCGGCAAGGCGTAGCTGAGTAGGCCGCCGAGGGCGATCCGGCGGCGTACATTCAAGTGCATCGTCAGTTCCCAATATTCCCTGATCAGGCTGCCGAGCAACCCCGCAAACTCATGGAGGCAGAACCACAATAATCGGCTGGTTTGCTGCGCTGCGATTTCGTGAAGCAGCCGTGCGAAGACCGTCTGCATCTCCGGCCCAAAGGTGTTACGGAATGCCCTTGGATGCAGGCGCAGCAAGAAGGCATAGGCGCGCATGATCGTTCGCGGTTCATTGCGCCTCCGCAGCCAGCCGGCGCCGGCCAATTCGGCCAATCCCTGCATCCGTTCCTGCTCGGCACGCAGCACCTGTCGCCCAAGCCCGCTCAGTTCGTAGGTGTGGGTGACGCGGCCCTGTTCGGCCGGCGCATCAGCCTCGACGCGCAGAATCCATCCCGCTTCCAGCAGGCGCTTCAACGAGCCATAGAGCGTGCCGGTGCTCAGTTGTACCCGCCCGTCACTGAGTTGCTGCACATCTTTCAGAATTGCGTAGCCATGGCTCGGCCCGGCTGCGAGGCTCAGCAGAATCAGAAATGTCGCTTCCGTCAGCGGCAAATGCGACAGCGGCGTAGTACTCATCGCGATCCTCCCGATCCTGATTCAATAAGGCGTTGGTCGATATGTCGTGCAACGACATATTACTATGGGGTCGATATTTTGGCAAGCGGCCGCAACGTAAAATAGCTGGATCTCCTGGTATTATCTACCTGTGGCAGCGCGGCAAGACGATCATGCCGGGGTGTTTGAGCAATGACGTTGCCCAGACGCCCGATAGCGGTGAGCAAAACGTCTGAGCCTGATCCGGGAGCGCATAGCGGACTGGCGAGCCGCGCGGCAGCGCGTTCAGGCATTTAAGCATCAGGCATCGCGCTATAGTATGCAAGACAGGAGCACAAGGATGGTCTCATCAGCGGAACGCCGCCCGGTTGCGCCGGAGGATCTGTTCAAGTTGGCGATTGTGCAGGATGCGCGCCTTTCACCCGATGGCCGCAGTGTGGTGTATGCCCTGGCGGCCTTCGACGATCAGGGCGAAAAAGAACATGCCGCGCTCTGGTTGTTAACGCTCGACAGCGGCGAAACGCGCCAACTCACCGCCGGACGCGGTCGCGATTCGAGTCCGGTCTGGTCGCCCGACGGCGGCCGGATCGCGTTTCGCTCCAATCGCGACGGCAAGGCGCAGCTCTATGTTATCCCGGTTGACGGCGGCGAGGCGCGGGCCGTGACGAATATGGAGCAGGGTGTCGGCGGCGAACCGATCTGGTCGCCCGACGGCAGCCGCCTGGCCTTTACCGCCGCCAACGCCGAACCGCCCGACCTGAGCAAGCCCTACCGGATCACGCGCCGGATCATTCGCTTCGATGCGCTGGGCTATCTCGACGGCGCCGTGCAATCGGTGTATATGGTTGATGTTGCCGGTGGTGAACCGACCCGCCTGACCGACGACGGCCGCCACTACGCGCTTCAGGGTTGGTCGCCCGACGGTGCGCAGATTCTGGCCCTGGCGATGATGCATCCGGCCAGCAACATCGGCTACTTCGCCCAACTCTGCACGATCTCGACCGCCGGCGAGATCCGCGATCTTTGTGTCGAATGGGGCGCTGCGACCGCCGCCGCCTGGAGTGCCGACGGATCGCAGATTATCTTCTACGGCAGCGCCTTCGACCGCCCGGCCGGCGCAAAATCCGACCTCTGGCTGGTTGATCGGGCCGGCGGCATGCCGCATTGTCGCAGCGCCGACCTGTTCTATCACCCCGGCGCCGGCTTACAGGACGACTCGGCCGTTCAGCATCCGCTGCGCCTTTTGCCTTCCAGCGATGGAACCCATGTTTATGCTCAGGTGCAGGCCGGCGGCAGCGTGCAGATCTACCGCGTCGCATTGTCCGGCCGCGAGGAATGTACGCCGCTGATCGCCGGCGACCGCTCATGTTTCCCGCTTGATCTGGTCGGCGACCGCTTGCTTTTCGCGGTCAGCACGCTTGCCAACCCGCTCGATCTATACCTGGCCGATCTGAGCAACGGCGATGAGCGCCGGCTCACCCAGGTTAATGCCGCCGTTACCGATACATGGGCGCTCGGCGCTGTGGAGCATCTGCAATTCAACGGCAGCGACGGCGCACCGGTTGAGGGCTGGCTCATGCGACCGCCGGGCGGTGATGGACCCTACCCGACAATTTTGTACATCCACGGCGGGCCACACTCCGGCTTCGGCCATATCTTCTCGTTCGATTTTCAACTGTTGGCCGGCGCCGGCTATGGGGTGCTTTTCATCAACCAGCGCGGCTCCACCGGTTACGGCGAGCCGTTCGCAAGCGCGATCATCGGCGACTGGGGCAACCTCGATTACCACGATCTGATGGCCGGCGTCGATACGGCGATCGAGCGCGGCCTGGCCGATCCCGAGCGCCTGGGCGTTTGTGGGCTTTCGGGCGGCGGCAACCTTTCGTGCTGGATCATCGGCCAGACCCGCCGTTTCAAGGCGGCCGTGCCGGAGAACCCGGTTACGAATTGGGTGAGTTTCTATGGTGTGAGCGACATCGGCCCCTGGTTTGCGGTGCGCGAGTTGGGCGGGCTGCCGCATGAAATCCCCGATATTTACCGGCGCTGCTCGCCGATCACCTATGCTCACACATGCACCACGCCGACATTGCTCATCCAGGGCGAGGCCGATTATCGTTGCCCGGCCGAGCAAGCCGAGCAGTTCTACGCCGTGTTGCGGGCCAACGGCTGTGTCGCCGAGATGCTGCGCCTGCCGGGCGGATCACATGCCGCCAGCATCGTCGGTGATCCGGCCATCCGCCGCGTGCATAACGAAGCCCTGCTGGAGTGGATGCATCGCTATGTGCGGGGCGAGTAACGGGTGCCGCTGATTCTGGTTGTACGTATACCTGGATCGGCGTACATTCCGGCGTGGGTGATGCTGAATGCCTTGCTGAAACTCGTCGATCGCAACCGGCGCGGCGGCGCCGCCAACAACGAACACCTGCGCGCCTACGATCAACGCCGCAGTCGCTAGCTTGTGCTGGCGCGAATGCTTCGCTCCAATCCCAACTATTTGGAACAGCGCCATGGTTTCCTCGTTATCATAAGCAACACACGGTTATGATTTCGTTAAGGGGTCGGATATACTGCAAGAGCGGAGGGAAACGTCGGCACCGTTGCGATCAGGCCACATCCCCTGCTTACTATTCTACATTTGCAGCAAACTGAGTTAGCCTCATAGACAGGAGCGAAGCAGTGAGCGATATGGCTGAGCAAGGGATGCTCGATCTGCTGCATGCGATCGATACAGGGGCCGAAGCATTAACGGCGCTGATCGATGCTGCGATTGCCGACAGTAACACCGTGTATCGCACACTACCGCCGGCGCAACGACACGACCTGGCGGAAAAGCTTTCGGTGTCCCTGCGTGAAGCGATCGACCTGAATGCTGCGACGCCGTTGATCGATCTGCTGCAAAGCGGCGAGATCTATCGTTACGGCTCGACATTCGCCGACACCCAGGCGCTGTTTGCGCTTACGCGCCGTGAGTTGATGAAACTGGTTCGCCCGCATCTGGCCCATTCGGCCGATCTGGCGGTGGTGTTTGTGGATTCACTGGGTCACTTACTTGGCGCCGTCCGCGAGTATGAAGTTGAGCGGGCCGTACGCGAGGCCGAGGAACGCAACCTCAAGCAAACCCAGGAACTCCAGGCGGCGATCTACCGCCTTGAACAGAGCTACCTGACTTCACCATTGGCAACGCTCGAAGCCGACACGCAAGGGGTGATCACCCGCTGGAACCCGGCCGCCGAGCGGATTTTCGGCTGGCCGGCCGCCGAGGCGATCGGGCGCAATGCGATCGAACTGCTGGTGCCCGGCCTGGCCCGCGAGCATGTGGAGTTTGTCGTCGGCGCGTTGCTCAGCGGCGAGGCAACCAACAGCCGGAATGAGAATATCCGCAAAGACGGCAAGCTGATCACATGTCAGTGGCACAACGCCGTTCTACGCGACGCCGACGGCAATGTGACCGGCTGGCTTTCGCAGACCGAAGATATTACCGAGCAGTTGCGGGCCGAAGATTCGCTGCACGAACGCACCGCCTATCTACAGGCCATCTTCAATGCGATGAATGATGTGGTGATGGTGATCGACAGCAATGGCGTCTATCTCGATATTGCGCCGACAAAACCTGAATTGATCTATGCACCATCGCAGGATTTGATCGGCAAACGTATGCACAATGCGATGCCGGCTGAACATGCCGATCGGTACCTGGCTGTTATTCAGCGGGTGCTTCAGTATGGCGAGCCGCAACAGTTCATCTACGAGTTGCCGGTGCAATCCGGCATAGTCTGGTTCAATGCCACGATCACCAGGCTCTCCGATCAGAGTGTGCTCTGGGTTGCCCGCGACATGACCGACCAGCGCCAGGGGGAAGAGGAGCGCATTGCCTTGCAGGAGCAGGTGATCGAAGCCCAGCGCCAGGCGCTGCGTGAACTCTCGACGCCGATTATTCCGATCACCGACGGCGTGGTGGCGATGCCGCTGATCGGCAGCCTCGACAGTATGCGCATCCAACAGGTGATGGAGACCCTGCTTGAGGGCGTCGGCTCCACGCGCGCCGAAACCGCCATTCTCGACATCACCGGTGTGCCCGTGGTTGACACACAGGTGGCCGATGCATTGTTGCGCGCCGCTCGCGCGGTGAAGTTGCTTGGCGCGCAGGTGGTGCTGACCGGTATTCGGCCCGAGGTGGCGCAGACTCTGGTTGGCCTGGGGCTCGACCTGAGCGGGATCACGACGCGTGCCACATTGCAGAGCGGGATCGCCTTTGCGCTCGCCGCCAGTGGTGTGAAGCTGAACACATGATCGGATCGATATCACCGCAGCGATAGTATGAGGGCCGCAGTATTCTGCGGCCCTCTTCTTTTACCCTTTCGCGCCCTCTGTGGTATCATTCCCGCCGGTGATAGTACGTCTTCTTCGCGGGATACACGGGTTTTTGTCTCGTTCCGGCGGCAAAGCTGCCAACACGGGGCAAAAGAAGCGGTGTTACGGCGCTGCGCGGGCGAACAAACGCCGGCTGCGCAAGTCAAGTTACGAGTACGCGGTACCATGATCAACGAAGAACCACGCCTGGTAGACGCCAGCCTGCGCGGCGACGTCGAGGCATTCAACCAACTGGTGCGCCTGTACGAGAGCCGGGTGTACAACCTGTGCTACCGCATGCTCGGTGATGCCGATTCGGCGGCAGATACGGCTCAGGACACCTTTATCTCGGCGTATCGCAATCTGGGCAAATTTCGTGGCGGGCAGTTTCGCTCGTGGTTGCTGCGGATCGCCACAAATGCCTGTTATGATGTTTTGCGTGCTCGTAAGCGCCGGCCGAATGTGTCGCTCGATGCGAGTCGCAGCGGCGAAGAAGACGACGGCCCGGCCTTCGATATCCCCGACTCGGCCGAATCTCCCGATGATGCCGCGCTGCGTCGTGAACTCGGCGCGGCGATTGAGCTTGGCCTCGGGCAGCTACCGGAAGATCAGCGCCTTGTGATCATCTTGAGTGATATTCAGGGAATGGCCTACGAAGAGATCGCCCAGATTACCAACGCCAATCTCGGCACTGTGAAGTCGCGCTTGAGTCGCGGGCGGGCGCGATTAAGAGATATTTTACGAGCCGGGGAACTCCTGCCTTCACGCTATCGTCATGATGATGCGTAGCTGATGATACGCCTGAGAATCCATACGGATCACCGATGTTGCTCTGAGGCAGTATGGTGATAAGAGTTGCATGAATACTTCGCAGCCACAGCCGAATAATCTGTCCGACAGCGATCTGGAATTGCTTTCGGCCTATCTTGATAATGCGTTGAACGTGGCCGAACGCATCAATGTGGAACGTCGGCTAGAGTCCGATCCGCTGCTGCGGGCTGAGCTGGATGATTTGCGCGCCACGGTGATGAGCTTGCGTAATCTGGAGCCATTGCGCCCGCCGCGTTCATTTACGATCGATCCGGCTACCGCGCCGCGCCGGGCGTTCAGCTTTCCGCTGGCCTGGGTAATGCAACTCGGCAGCGGTCTGGCCGGCCTGGTGCTGGTGCTGGTGGCAAGTGTCCAGATCTTTATCGTCCAACCGCAATCCGGCGGTAACGTAAGCTTTGAAGCTTATTCGCAGCCGGCGGCCGAAGCACCGGCTCAGGCGCCGTTGCCTACCAGCGCCGCCGCATCCGCGCCGCAGGAACCGAATGTGATGGCTGAAGACAGCGCCGCCGGCGCCGAGATGGCTCCGCAAGCTGCCACCGAGCTTCAGCGCCAGGGGCCGGAGGCTACGGCTGCTGTGGAAGATACTGCGATGGCCCAATCAGCCCCGGCTCCCGCTGCACCCAACGCGAATATTGAGCTTGTGCCGACCGATGCGCCACTGAGCAGTGCCGATTCCGTCCCGCCAGGCGCCGGTGGCGGCGCTCCGGCGATCGATGTGCCGGAGTCGGGGATTTCGTCCAGTGAAAGCAGTTCGCCCGACACGATCGATCCGCAGGTCAATGCCGATCCGAATCAACCGGTTGCCGGCGGCATTCCGCCCGGCCTCTTGCTGGTGATCGGTCTGGTGCTGATCGGCGCGGCCGGCGCCAGTTATCTGTACCGTCGCCAGCGCCGCTGATAATCGTTCGCACCTGCCCTGGGTTCGCTGGTTGTTTTGAAACGGCAACCAACGAACCCACGATCAGGTATCTTCACCGCTCCAGAGCCGGCGCATCTCCGGCGAGCGGGCCAGCAATTCATCGAGCGAGCCGCTGTCGCTCACCCGCCCTTCGTCCAGCAACACGATCCGATCGGCCATGCGTAACACCGGCCGGCGGTGCGATACGGCCAGGATTGTGATCGCGGTTGCATCGGTGCGCCCGGATCTGATCCGGCTCCACAACTGTGCTTCCGTCTCCACATCCAACGCACTCGATAGATCGTCAACCAGCAGTAGTTGCGGCCGCCGCACCAGTGCTCGCGCCGCCGCCGTACGCTGCACCTGCCCGCCCGACAGGCGTACGCCGCGTGGGCCGACCAGGGTCCGGCCATGCCG
>JAAUQO010000157.1 GCA_012032775.1 Oscillochloris sp.
AGAACCGAGAACCGAGAACCGAGAACCGGGAACTGGGAACCGCGAACCGGGAACCGGGAACCGGGAACCGTTGTAGCAGGACACTGAACCGATTTCACAACCCGGATAGGATTGCTATATAGGCGGAGATGTCGCATTTTACATGCTGCATTCGACTATGGAACCAGCCACTCGTATCCAATTTGGCCGTGATCTGGCGGCGCGTCTGCGTGATCGCTACGGCGCGGTAATCCTGCTGTTCGGCATGCTCGGCTCGTCGGCGCGCGGCGAGGCCACCGAGTGGTCGGATGTGGATCTGTTGGCGGTTACCACAGATGCGACGATTGCCTCCCGCACCCTGATCTACCAGGGCGCGCCGGTGGTGCTGCATGTGATCAGCGAGGCCGATCTGACGGCGGCGCTGCGCAAACCGGGCCTGAGTTGGCCCTACTGGATGGGTGTGCTGGCCGAGGTTCGCCCGTTGCTCGGCGATCGGGCCGCTGTCGCACGCTGGCAGGCGCTTGGCACAGAACTTGACGACACAGAGTTCCAACAGGCGGTCGAGCCGTTGCTGCCCGAGTTGGTGTTTGAGAGCTATGGCCGGATTCGGTCGTCGGCGGCGCGTAATAACCGGCGCGATGCAGCCCACGCCGCCGTCGAGGTGATCTACGAACTGCGCACAGCCCTGTGTTTACTGAACCGGCGCTATGTAACCCGTGACTATTTTGCCGGTATCGAGCAAACATTCGCATTTCGCTTGCAGCCCGACGACTATCCAACCCTGGTGACGCAACTATGGGATGCACACGAACTTGAGGCGATCGTGCCTCCGGCGGGCAAGTTGATGGCGGCCTACTGGCGCTTGCTGGC
Organism: Oscillochloris sp.; assembly: GCA_012032775.1. Classification (GTDB taxonomy): domain Bacteria; phylum Chloroflexota; class Chloroflexia; order Chloroflexales; family Chloroflexaceae; genus JAAUQO01. The sequence goes on from JAAUQO010000157.1 coordinate 850, forward strand.
CGCCTGTGGGCTGAATATTCCGAATTATCAACGGGTGAACGATCTTCCGCTGTAACGATATTGGGTGGCGGCTCGACAACAGATGCTTGATAGTTGAGGCTTGAATGGAACATAAACTTTGGGGTGGTCGGTTCGCCGCGCCGACATCGGAGACGATGCGGCTCTACAATGATTCGTTTCGCTTCGATGGGCGGCTCTTTGATGCCGATATTAGCGGCAGTATTGCCTGGGCCGGTGCGCTTGAGGAAGCCGGCCTGATTAGTGCGGAAGAGTGCGAGACGCTGATTCAGGGCCTGGAGTTAGTGCGGCGTGAGTTTGCCGACGGGAATTTTGTGGCGCTTGAGGGCGATGAAGATATTCATACCGCCGTCGAACGCCGCCTGCGCGAACTGGTCGGCGATGCGGCGCTGAAATTGCATACCGGGCGCTCGCGCAATGATCAGGTTGCCACCGATATGCGCCTGTTCTGCATCGCCGCCGCTCGTCAGATCAGCGAACATCTGCTGGCGTTGCAACTGGCGTTGCTCGATCAGGCCGAAGCCCACGCCGCAACCCTTATGCCGGGCTATACCCATTTGCAACGGGCACAGCCGATCACCTTCGGCCATTGGTGTCTGGCCTATGTCGAGATGTATGAGCGCGACCGGCAACGGCTCGGCGATGCGGTGCGGCGGGCGCGGATTCTGCCGCTCGGCGCCGGGGCATTGGCCGGCAATTCACTTGGTATCGAGCGCGAGCGACTGACCGAGGCGCTGGACGAGTTCGATGCCGTGTCGGGTAATTCACTTGATGCCGTGAGCGACCGCGATTTTGTGGCCGAGTTGCTGTTTGTGTTCGCGCTCTGCGGCGTGCATCTCAGCCGGCTGGCCGAGGATCTGGTGCTTTACAGCAGCAGCGAATTCGGCTTTGTCGAGCTTGACGATGCCTACAGCACCGGCTCAAGTCTGATGCCGCAGAAGAAAAATCCCGATAGTATGGAGCTGTTGCGCGGCAAGAGTGGCCGCCTGATCGGGAATCTGGTTACGTTGCTCACCGTGCTTAAAGGCCTGCCGATGACCTACAACAAGGACATGCAGGAGGACAAAGAGCCGCTGTTCGATAGCCTCGACACGCTTAATCTGGGCTTGCAGGTGGCGGCGGCCGCAGTTGCCACCATGATGCCGCAACCGGCGCGTATGGCCGCCGCCCTGGACGACGCAATGCTGGCGACCGACCTGGCCGATGCGTTAGTGCGGCGCGGCGTGCCGTTCCGCGAGGCTCACGGCAAGGTGGGCCGGTTGGTGCGGCGAACCCTGGAATTGCGGGTCGGGTTGCGTCATTTGCCGCTGGAAGAGTATCAGGCCGTTCAACCCGATCTCGACGAAAACATCTACGGGATCTACGATTTCGCGCAGAGTGTCGCCCGTAAAGATAGTTCCGGCGGCACAGCGCCGGAACGCGTGCGCGAGCAATGCGCCCGCTGGCGCGAACTCCTCGACGAAGAAGGATAAGTCGGCCCGGTTGTCGATTGTTGCGGGGTTGGATCGGCGCAACCGCCACAACCCCGCAACAAAGATCAGTTCGCAGTTGGCATTTCGCATTTCGCATTGTTCGACGGAGGTATTCAGCGTTACCATGAGCAGCATGCCGTTTTACAGCCCGCCCGTAAGTTTACCGCGCTTGCACGCCCACCCCGATGCCCAGGTGCTGGTGCGGCGTGCCCGTGTCGGCGATGTGCCGCGGCTTTATGAGATCATTTCCTACTATGCGGCGCGCGGCGATATGCTGCCGAAGACGCTGGATCAGTTGTACAATCGGGTGCGTTCCCTGAATGTGGCCGAAGCCGACGGCGAAGTGGTCGGTTGTGCCGCCTTGAACATCACCTGGGCCGATCTGGCCGAAGTCGTTAGTGTGGCGGTACACCCGGATTTTCAGGGGCGCGGCCTCGGCAAGCGCCTGGTGCTGCCGCTGCTCGATGAAGCCGCAGAGCTGGGCATTCCCACGGTCTTCACCCTCACCCTACAACCGGCCTTCTTCAGCCGGCTCGGCTTCCGCGAGATGCCGAAGATCCATTTCCCACATAAAATCTGGCAAGACTGCAAAAGCTGCTTCAAGCAGGATCGCTGCGACGAGATCGCGCTGATTCGTGAGGTCTGAATCGGTGGCGCTTGCTGCGCAATAATCGTGCGATGCTGTTTGTTGGCGGCAACAAACAGCATCACAGCAACACGGTTGATCCAACAGTTCACTCTGCCTTGGCCAGGGCTGCATCAGGCTCAAAGGCGGCTGTCAATGGGCCGACCAGTGTTTCGGCCAGTAGGCCTTGCCGCGAACCACGGCCACCACCCGCTGCAACTGCGTGAAGGGCTATTGCAGGCGCATACGGTAATCACTCTCCCACTCTTCAGCCCAGACGCCCGGCAAGCCCGGTTCCGCTCGTGCCTGCGCCATGGGTAACGCTGTCGCTCTGAGCGGCCCGCTCGCTGCTGTCGGCGCCGATGGTGTCTTTCGGCGTTCCGCCGGCGTCTGGAGCAAGATCGCGCGCCTTGCACCGAGCGAGCCGGAAGATGTCGGGTTTGGCCGCAGTGTCGCCCTCGACGCCGAACTGTTCGCCGTTGGCCCACCCTACAGCGAAAGCGGCCGCGCCAACTCCGGTTCGGCCTACCTGTTTCAAGCGCGTAGCACCGGCTGGGAACAGGTGGCGGTGGATTATCAGTTTCCTGTGATCGCTGAAGGTGCAACCGGGACAACTGAGAGCAGTGCGTTTTACTTCACGACATCGCAGCTAACCCATCAGCAGCGGATCTATCTGCCGGTATTGTTGGACTGATCGCGGAGCGCATACCGGACTGGCGAGCCGCGCGGCAGCGCGTTCAGGCATCACGCATCAGGCATCGTGCTAGAGAATAGCTCGGACGCCGGAGGAGTTTCTCGACAAGTGGGATCAAAGCTGCTACAATCGAACTGGATTGGTCTATACCATTAAGTGAGGCAGTCGATGCGTGCAGCGGAATCAGGCGCCTACAGGCCGGCGCAACTGGCGGCGTTGGTGCTTGATTGGGCCGGCACAACGGTTGATTACGGCTCGCGGGCGCCGGTAGCCGTTTTTGTCGAGGTGTTTCGGCGCCGTGGGGTCGAGATCAGCATCGCCCAGGCCCGCGCCCCGATGGGCCTGGAGAAGCGCGATCATATTCGCGCGATTGCGGCCGAACCCGAGATTGCCGCGCGCTGGCAGGCCGTTCACAACCGGCCCTGGAACGAGGACGATATTGCGGCGATGTATGCCGATTCGTTGCTGCTGCAAATCAGTGTCGTCGGCGATTATGGCGAACTGACGCCGGGAACGCCGGCACTGCTGGCGGCATGCCGTGAGCGCGGTTTGAAAATCGGCTCGACCACCGGGTACAGCCGGGCGATCATGGAGCGCCTGGCGCCTGTTGCTGCGGCGCAGGGCTATTTGCCCGATACGATTATCTGCCCCGAAGATGTAGGCGCCGGTAGGCCGGCGCCATTTATGATCTGGCGCGCCCTGATGAAGTTGCAGGTCTTTCCTGCGGCGGCGGCCCTGGTTGTCGGCGATACCGTCCCCGATATGCTGGCCGGTCGCTATGCCGGAGCCTGGACGGTTGGCTTGAGTATGAGCGGCAACGAGTTCGGTCTGCATCCCGACGAGATCGCTGTGCTCAAACCGGAAGAGATTGCGCAGCGCACCGGGCGCATCGCCGCGCGCATGCAAGCTGCCGGCGCGCATTATGTGGTCAACGATCTGTCTGAACTGCTGCCGATTATCGAGCTTATCGATCAACGCCTGGCTGCCGGTGACATGCCCTGAGCGAAATGAATCATCCAGGCCCATAGGTGCATCAGTATGCGGAGTCGTCAGGTGGATATTGCCGTGGTCGGAGCCGGGATCGTCGGGCTGGCCTTTGCCTATGCGTACGCGCGGCGCGGCAAACGGGTGGTTGTGTTCGAGCGCAGCGAACGGGCGGTCGGCGCTTCGATCCGCAATTTCGGCCTGGTCTGGCCGATCGGGCAACCGGCCGGGCGCTTGTTTCAGCGCGCTTTGCGCAGCCGGGCGATCTGGCAAGATTTGTGTCGCCGGGCCGATCTCTGGTGCAATGCCGACGGCTCGTTGCATCTGGCCTATCACGCCGACGAACTTGCCGTGCTGGAGGAATATCTGGCGCTCACCCCCGACGCCGCTGCATATTGCCGTTTGCTGAACGCAGAACAGGTGGCGCAGCTGAGCCCGGCCGCGCGCACCACTGGTTTGCTGGGCGCGCTCTGGAGCCGTAGCGAGCTGAATGTCGATCCGCGTCAGGTGATCGGCCGGCTCCCGCTCTGGCTGAATGAAACCTACGGGGTTGAGTTTCGCTTCGGCGAGCCGGTGTATCAGGCCACGCCGGGCCGGATCGTCAGCGGCGGCGGAATCCGGCAAGCCGAGCGCGCGATCGTCGCCTCGGGCGCCGATTTTGCGACGCTTTATCCGCAGGTGTTCAGCGAAGCGCAGATCAGCCGCTGCAAACTTCAGATGTTGCGTACAGTGGCCCAACCGGGCGCCTGGCAACTCGGGCCGACATTGTGTGGCGGGCTGACGCTGCTGCATTATGCCGCCTTTCGTGATTGCCCTTCGTTGAGCGCGCTGCGGCGGCGCCTGGATACCGATTGGCCGCTGCAACGGGCCGAACAGATCCATGTGATGCTGTCGCAGACCGCCCTGGGCGAGTTGACGATCGGCGATCACCATGAATACGGCCGCACATTCGAGCCATTCGATCGCGAAGCGGTGAACCAGGCGATCTTGCAGTACCTCGCGACCTTCGCCCACATACCCGATCTGCGGATCGCCGAGCGCTGGCACGGTGTTTACGCCCTGATCCCCGGCCAAAGCGAGTTTATCGCTGCGCCCGAGCCGGGGGTGATGATCGTGAATGGGTTGGGCGGCGCCGGGATGACCCTGGCTTTCGGCCTGGCCGACGAGATTGTGCAGGCCGAAGGCTGAATCGGATTGTAAATGGTCGATTCTCGCCGCACGATGATCGATCCTGCATTCAGATTGTTGCCCCTTGCAGCGATAATTCAGCGGCGAAGTGACAGGCGGCGAACCGCCCTGGCTGGTGTTCGCGCCACTCAGGCACTTGCTGTTTGCAGATCTCCTGGACATAACGGCAGCGCGGGTGAAAGGAGCAGCCACTCGGCGGGTTGGCCGGGTTCGGGATCTCGCCCGCAAGAAAGACGGTTCGCATCGGCTGATCGGGATCGGCCTCCGGGATCGCCGAAAGCAGCGCCTCGGCGTATGGGTGCAGCGGGCGCTTGAAGAGTTCGGCGGTGGGTGCGAGTTCGGCCAGCCGACCCAGGTACAGCACTGCTACCCGATCGGAGATATGTTCGACGACACTAAGATCGTGGGCGATGAACAGGTAGGTCAGCTTGAGTTCGGCCTGAAGATCCTGCAACAGATTGATCACGCCGGCCTGTACCGACACATCCAACGCCGACACCGCCTCGTCGCAGACCAGAAATTCGGGGTTGAGTACCAATGCGCGGGCGATGCCGATCCGCTGGCGTTGGCCGCCGCTAAACGCATGGGGAAAGCGCCGCAGATGTTCCAGATTGAGTTTGCAACGCAGCGCAATCTGCTGCACCAGTTCGTCGATCTGGTTGCGCGTGCGACCGCCGGCGATGATCGCCGGCTCGGCGATAATGTCGCGCACCGTTAAGCGCGGATTGAGCGAGGCATATGGGTCCTGGAAGATCATCTGCATGTGGCGACGAAAGCGGCGCAACTCGTTGCCCGGCAGGCGGGTGACATCGGTACGGATGCCGTCGCTGCTCTGAAAAATCACCTCGCCGGCCGTCGGCTCGATCGCGCGCAACAGAGTACGCCCGATTGTGGTTTTCCCCGATCCGCTCTCGCCCACCAGCCCCAGGGTTTCGCCGCGCCGGATCGTAAAACTCACATCATCCACCGCCCGTACGGCGCCGTTGGACCGGCCGAACATCCCGGCGCGCAGCGGAAACTCTTTGCGCAGCTTGTTCACTTCCAGCAAGGTCGGCTGAACACTCCTCACAGCAATCTCCCAATCTCACTCATACAACAGGCAATGCACGCTCTGGTTCGCGGCGATCTGCACCAGCGGCGGCGCTTCGACCTCGCAGCGGCCTGCGATCCGTTGGGCGCAACGGGTATGAAAGACACAGCCCTGTGGTCGGGCCAGCGGACTCGGTACATTGCCGTCGATCGTGGCAAGCCGGGCGCGGGCCTGGCCTACGCGCGGCACCGCCCGCAGCAAATTCATTGTGTACGGATGTTGCGGGTTGTGGAAGATCGCACGGGTCGTGCCGTATTCAACAATCCGGCCCAGATACATCACCGCGATCTCGTCGGCGATCTGCGCGATCACGCCCAGGTCGTGGGTGATGAAGATGATCGCCATGGCCAATTCCTGCTGCAGATCCCGCATCAGGCGCAGAATCTGGGCCTGGATGGTCACATCGAGCGCCGTGGTCGGCTCATCGGCGATCAGCAGCGCCGGACGACACGAGAGCGCAAGTGCGATCATCGCGCGCTGACGCATCCCGCCCGAAAACTCGAACGGATACTGATCGATGCGCCGTTCCGGGTTGGCGATCCCGACGCGTTGCAGCATCTCCAGGGCGATCGTGCGGGCCTCGCTTTTGCTCACATCGCGGTGGATGCGTACGGCTTCGATGATCTGGTTCCCGATTGTGTAGACCGGCGAAAAGGAGGCCATCGGCTCCTGAAAGATCATGCCCATCTCGCCGCCGCGCAACTGGCGCAAGCGCCGGCTGTTGCGCGGTAACGCGGCCACATCAAGCGGCGGGTCGCCGTTGCTCTGCCAGTGGATGGCGCTTGTGGCGTCGATGCGGGCGTTCGGCGGCAGCAGACGCATCAGCGCACGCATGCTGACACTCTTGCCCGAGCCGCTCTCGCCGACGATGCCGAGGGTGCGGCCGCGTTGCACCTGGAACGAAACGCCATCGACTGCGCGTACCAGGCCCTCATCGGTGCGGAAGCTGATCCCCAGATTTTCAACCTGCAATATTGGTGGGTTGCTCACTTGCTCACCGTGTAGGGGTCGGCGGCGTCGCGTAAGCCATCGCCGACGATTGTAAACGCAAGCACGGCGGTAACCACAAAGGCGGCCGGGATAAACAGCCACGGCGCCTGGGCGATCGTCCGTACGTTTTGCGCCTCTTGCAGCAACACCCCCCAGCTGATCGCCGGCGGACGCAGCCCCAATCCGACGAAACTGAGTGCGGTTTCGCTCAGCAGCATGTAGGGGAATGAGATCACCAGATCGACGATGATGTAGCTGGTGAAGGCCGGCAGCAGATGCACGCCGATCAGGCGACCGGGGCCGGCGCCGGCCAGCCGGGCCGCCACAACATAATCTTCGTCGCGTAGGGCCAGCAGTTGGCCGCGAATACGGCGCGCCAGGGTCGGCCAGCCGACCAATCCCAGAATAAGTGTCATCGCAAAATAGACTTGCAGCGACGACCATTCACTGGGGAAGGCCGCCGCAAGACCCATGTAGAGTGGAATCACCGGGATCACGCGCACAATCTCGGTCATGCGTTGGATGCCGTAGTCGAGCCAGCCGCCGGCATACCCGGCGATCCCGCCGATCAGCAGGGCCAGCACAAAGGCGATCAAGACGCCAAGCACACCGATCGAGAGCGAGGTGCCGGTGGCGTACATGGTGCGCGAAAACAGGTCGCGGCCCAATTCGTCGGTGCCGAAAAAGTGGACATTGTCTGCGCCGGCGCCGAATAGCCGAATATCGCTGCCAATAACGCCCAGAAGTTGGTATGGCTCGCCGCGCACAAAAAATTGCAGATACCAGCGCGTCTCCGGGTCGATCGTCGGGATGCGCCGCAGCGTGATCGGATCGCGCGCAGTGGTGACGCCGTGGACAAATGGGCGCAGCGAGAAGCCGTTCGCATCCCAGAAGCGCAGCGGTTGCGGCGGGCCGAGCAGATATTCGGTGTTACGTGTTTCGCCGCCGTAGGGCGCCAGAAACCCGGCGAACAGGCCGGTTAACGCCATCACGAGCAGGATCGTTCCGCCGACCAGTGCCGCGCGGTGCCGGCGAAAGCGCCACCAGACCAGTTGCCACTGCGAGGCCGAATAGTAGCGTAAGGTCGCCGCAGATTCATCGCTGCTTACCGCCCCGCCGGCCAGGGTTGTCGATTGATTGGAAAGTGCCATAATGTTGAATTTAGAATTGGCTAGAAACTGGTTTGGAATGCTGCATTCCGCATTCCGCATTCACTTAGCCCTGTTGCAGCTTAATCCGTGGGTCGATCAGGGCAAGGGCGATGTCGGAGAGCAGATTGGTAAACACGATCACAAAGGTCAGTAAGAGCAGAATTGCGCCGGCCACATACATATCGCCGTCGATGTACGAGCGGATCAGCAGTTCACCCAATTCCGGCAGGCCAAGTACCAGCGCGACGATCGGCAGTTCGGAGAAGATGCGATTAATATCGAAGCCAACCGTGCTGACCACCGGGTTGATCGCCAGCCGGGCCGGGTATTTGAGCAGCAGCTTCCACTCGGGCAGGCCGCGGGCACGGGCGGCGAGCACCGAGAGTTTGTTCAACTCGTCCGACATCGTGGCCCGAATCGTCTGGATTTGCAGCGCCGTAGCCGACCAGGCCAGCAAAATCGCCGGCAGCGCCAGATGCGTCGTCAGATCCCACACTTTGGCCGCGCTCCAGGGCGCATCAATATACGCCGGCGAGAACAGCCCGCCGATACTGATGTCGAAATAGCGCACGCCGAGATACAAAAAGACCAGCGCGAGCAGAAAATTCGGCAGCGCCAGGCCAAGATAACTCACGATCGTCAACAGATAATCGCCGGCCGAATTGCGATTGACCGCCGCAATAATGCCGATCGGCAATGAGATGACGTAGGTGAGGGTGAGTGAAAGCAGCAACAGCGCCAGCGTAAACCAGATCTTGTTGCCGATCACATTGTTGACCGAGGTTTCGAAGGCGAAGGCCGGGCCGAAGTCGAAGCGGGTGAGAATGCCGCCGATCCAGCTCAGGTAGCGCTCGTAGGCCGGGCGATCCAGGCCGAGTTGCTGGCGGATACTCTGAATATCGCTTTCAGTGACGGTCACTCCGGTGCCGGAGAACTTACGAAAGGCCAGCCGATCGGCATAATCGCCCGGCGGCAATTCCATAATCACAAAGACCATGATCGACACCACGAGCATGGTTAGCAGCATACCGAAGATGCGAAAGAGCAAAAACCTGATCATCGTGCTATTTTTCCTGCGGTTTGGCGACTGCGCCGCCAAACCGCAGGAAGCTATTCTCTTTACCGCTTACCGACCGTCCTTCAAGTACCACTGGAACGGGCGATAGGGGTAAGCCCAGTAGTAGTCGTAGGTTTTGGCGGTGAAGGGTTTGAAGTTGCCCAGATTGTTGTGATGCACGTAGGGGTCAACCACATTCCCGACGATGCCGATCTTCCAAAGATTGTTCACATGGATATCGACAATCTCCGCGCCGAGCCGGTCGCTCTCGGCAGTGCCGAGCGGGTAGCGAATGAACTCCGAGGTAAGTTCATACAGCTTCTTGACATCTTCGGGCGGCTCGCTGCCTTCGGCGCCGTCGCTGGCGATCCAGTTGGCCCACTCGAAGCCGGTGCCGGGGTTGAAGAAATCGCCGAAGGGCGGCACCATCATCGTCACGTCCTGCGAGATCAGCGGGGCGCTGGTGCCGTCATTTACCCAGACCGTTACATCGAGGTCGTTGTTGTTGGCCTGAGCGCGATATTCGTCCGAGGTAACTTCCTTTGTCTCGACCTTGATCCCGACCGCCTCCCAATAGCCTTTCACCAGTTCGTGCAGGCGCACCGGGGCAGCCTGGTTCGAGAACTGGATCTGAATGCCGAACGGCGTGCCGTCGGGCTTTTCACGGAAGGTATCGCCGTCGGTATCGACCATGCCCATTGCGTCGAGCAGGCTGCCGGCCTGTCCGGCGTCGAATCCGATAAAGGCGTTGAGCTGCTCGTCGGTCACAAAATTGACCGTATTCGGGTCGGCCGGCACCGACTGTTGCGGCGTACCCTGGCCAAGGTAGACGATCTCGTTGATCTCGTCGCGGTCGAGCGCAATCGACATGGCCTGACGGAAGCGCAGGTCGTTGAAGATCGCACGCATCGTCGGGTCTTTGTGGGTGGTATTGAAGGCGTAGAAGACATTCACACCCAGGCCGGGGGCAAGTTCGGCAACATAGTTGCCGGTGGCCTCGTTCTCCTTGAGCAGCGGGTAATCTTCCAGCAGGATCGACTGGGTTTTGTAATCGACCTGGCCGTTGGTGACGCGCAGCAGGCGTAACTCTTTGTCGGGGACGTATTGCTCGTTGAGCTCGTTGATATAGGGCAACTGGTTTCCGGCGGTATCAACCACGAAGAAATAGGGGTTCGCCACCAGCTTGCGGCCCTCGGCCGTCTCTTCAACCACAATAAAGGCTTCGAGCGTCGGCACAACCGTGCTGTCGCTGCCGTCGATCAACGGCGAAGGCACATCTTTCCAGTCGCTGGCGCCGTAGTAATTGTTCAACCATTCGGCCCAATTCTCAAAACCCTTCTCCCTGGCCTGAGTATCGGCGTCGGGGTTGTGGTCGATATGGAATTGCGACAGAAAGTGCCTGGGCTGGAAGGTCTGGCCGTAATCGACGGCGAAGCGGTTCAGAATGCCCGGCGTCGGCACCGAGAAGCTGAACTTGACGGTGGTCGGGCTAACCGCCTCAACCCCCATCGGCTCGCCGTTAAACAGCCAGCGGCTCGGCGTCTCGGGGTAGATATTCTCGTTCAGGATCAGGTCGTTATACCAGAAGACAATGTCGTCGGCGCTGAAGGGCTGGCCGTCGGACCACTTATGGCCGGCGCGCAACTCCATTGTCAGCTCGGTATAATCGCTGTTCCACTGCCAGTTCTTGGCCACAAACGGCACGATCGTTTGCAGATCGTCGGCATAGCGCACCAGGCTTACGTGGCGCAGGCTCAGCATATCGGAGGTGCCGGCCTCGGTGGCATTCGAAAGACCATCGAGCGTACCGCCGTAAACGCCGATCTCGTCGTATGGTGCGATCACCAGTGGCTCGTTCGGCAAGCGCTCGGCCACCGCCGGCAGGCTGCTCGGATTACCGCCGATGCGGGCATTCAGGGTGGAAATCTGTGGGTTTTCGTTGAAGCTGAGCGTACAACCGGCCTGTTGCTCGAAATCGCTCAACTCGACCTGATACGGGAACGCCCAGTTCAAACCGGCCGGGCTGGCAACGGTCGCGGCGGGGCAACCGGAGGCTGTGGCCGCAGCGGGTTCGGCGGTGGCATCTGCGACAGGCGCGGAAGTGGATACGGCGGCGGGGACAGTTGTCGGTTCAACCGCAGGTGCGGAAGCACATGCGGCAATCAGCAGACCTGCGATCAGCAGGCCTGGGATCGCACGCAGCGTTCGCCCAGGAGTCCGCGTAGACATAAGTAGCATTCTCCTTCGTCGCGCACCGGCACCGCGTAGCCGGCGCAGGTACGCTTTTGCTCGCCATGATTAAATTGGTATATACCTGTTGGCGCGGCGAGTATACCACGCACGATCAGCGTATCCGATTAAGCTCCTTTTAAGAATGAGTTAAGCGACGGGCGGCTCTTGAGCGTGGTATGATAGTGGTGCAATCCAGCGGTTCTATGGTGCTGATCACACAATGACGAGTTCCGACATCCATGCGCAACATGGCGCGGGCGTTGCCTTACCCGTTTATATGCAGATTGCCGAGGCGCTGCTGGCCCAGATCGAGGCGGGCGCGTTACCACCGGGCAGTCGTTTACCACCTGAGCGCGAGCTGAGTAAGCAGTTCGGGGTGAATCGCCTGACGCTGCGCCAGGCGCTCGATGTGTTGGACAAGCAGGGGATGCTGTTGCGCCGTCAGGGCGACGGCACCTATGTTGCGCAGCCGCGGATCGAGCGGGCGGCCGGGCGGCTCTTTCCATTTAGTTTTGCGATGCAGCGGCGCGGGTATTTGCCGAGTGCGCGGATTATCGTCTTCGAGCGCCTTAACGCCGAAGCAGCGGTGGCCCGCCAGTTGGAGATCGCCGTGGCTGCGCCGGTCTATTTCAGCCGGCGATTACGGCTGATCAACCACGAGCCGGTGATGCTTGAGACATTTTACGTGCCGGCCGAGCGCTTTCCGCACCTCGAACGCCACGATCTGGCGCAGAACTCACTCTACGCCACAATGAAAGAGTCGTACGGCGTCCAGATCGATCAGGCACGCCAGAGCCTCGAACCGGTGATCGCCAGCGCCTACGAAGCGGAATTGTTGGGGATCGGCGCAGGTGCGCCGCTGATGCTCGAACGGCGCATCACCTACGACACCACCGGGGCGGCCGTCGAGTGGAGCAAAGATCTGTATCGCGGCGATCGTTTCCGCTTTATAACTGAACTGGCCCCACTCGAACCCTCGGATTTCTAGAGCCAATACCTTCCGCGGGAGCGGGGCCGGGGGTGAGGGCCAGCACGCCCGGCCCAACGCCATAAATCCCCTCGCCGCCAATGGGTTCTGTTCGCCCATGAACCGTTCAACGAGAAGGGGAGTCGAGCGCTTCCTGGTGCAGAATCCTCCCCTCTCTGCGCCGTGTTCAGGGTGCGAGTGCCTCCCGCACCACGCGGCCTTCCCAGGCGGCGGGCGCATCGAGCCCAAGGATATGTGCAATCGTCGGTGCGCTATCGAGCAAACTCACTGCGGCGTCGATCGGCGTGCCGGCCCGCACGCCGGGGCCGCTAAGCATCCAGGGAATACGCAGATCCTCGACCATTGCCGTGCCGTGGGTGCGTTCGTGGCCGCCGTGGTCGCTCTGCACCAGGATCGTACTTGCGGCCGGGAGCGCCGCCAGTAAAGCGCCGAAAACCCGATCGATCCGCTCTAGTTGATTGAGATAACCGTCACTCATCCAGCCGAAGGTATGGCCGGCCGTATCGACGGTGCCGAAATAGACAAAGGCGAAATCCAGTTTCTCGGCGCCGATCACCTCGGCGGCCATGTGGGCAACCGCCTCGTCGGCGGCGGGATCATGTTCAGCGCCGTCGCGGAAATAGCTGTAGTGCAAATGACCGGGCCGGCTCAGATCGCGCAATTGTTCCCAGTTATAAAAAAAGCCGCAGCGCTTTTGAGCGGCTGCGGCAACTTCGATCAAGCCCGGCAACGGGCGCGCCGGCGGCGTCCAATCGTTCGAGGTGATCCCGTGACGTTGCGGCGGCACACTGTGAAAGATCGACACATGGCAGGGCAGTGTGATCGAGGGCATCACCGAGCGGGCATCCATCGTAGCTGCCGCCTGATCGCGAAAGGCCTGTAACTGCGGGCAATCGGCCGCGTCCAATGCATCGGGGCGAACGCCGTCCAGCATAATCAGCACCACCGCCATGGCATAGCTCCTTTCTACGTCCTGCATGGCTGTAAGACTAGCATATATTCCGTAGGCGGCAGACGGCATGGCGGGTATCTGGGCTGGATGCGGGGCGCGGCC
>JAAUQO010000374.1 GCA_012032775.1 Oscillochloris sp.
CCGGTTTTCTGAAGGGGCTGCGCGAGATCTGCGATCGCCATGGAATTTTGTTGATCGCCGACGAAGTGCAGAGCGGCGTCGGACGCACCGGCACCATGTGGGCCTTTGAACACGAAGGCATTATTCCCGATATCGTCGCCTCGGCCAAGGGCCTGGGCGGCGGCTTGCCGATCGGCGCAATGCTGGCCCGCGAAGAGATCGCCAACCGCTGGCAGCCCGGCTCCCACGGCAATACCTACGGCGGGAATGGCCTGACCTGTGCCGTCACCCATGAACTGCTTTGCATGGTCGAGTCGGAGTTGATGGCGAATGCCGAAACTGTCGGCAATCATTTAATGGAGCGCCTGAACGAGTTGCAGACGCGCTTTCCGCAGATCGGTCTGGTGCGCGGTCGCGGCTTGATGATCGGGGTCGAGTTTATCGAGCCGGAGACCGGCAAGCCGGCGAGTGCGCTGGCCGACGCGATCATGGAAGAGTCGTTCCGCAAGGGTGTGCTGGTGCTGACGTGCGGCTCTTCGACGATCCGCTTCTGCCCGCCGCTTGTCCTCACAATCGAGCAGGCCGACGAAGCCGTTGAGCGCTTCGCGTTAGCGATTGAGGCGTGTTTGTAGGATCCGGGAGACAGCGTGCAGTCGCGCGGGGTGAACCACAACGCACATCTGGCTCAGCAGTGTGCATGGTTCACCCGGCAATCATCTCACCCGTTCGCCTGCTCACCCCGGCGTTTCGCCCTTCGCCTCCACCCCCGTGCTATAATCCCTGCAATGATGGGTATTTTCGCTGTAATCGGCGTGCTGACGGTGATCGGCCTGGGCTATTGGCTGATTATCGTTACTGAGGGTGCCTACTTCGGGGCCTGGGCGGTGCGGCTGATCTACCGTTTCGGCGCACGGCATTATGATGATGTCCGCGATGCGATTGTCCGCGACGATCAAACTGTGCTTTTGCCGTTGCTCGAACGTGCTTTAAGCGGTTCCTACCAGCCACAGGTGCTCGATGTGGCCACAGGAACCGGTAGGGTTCCGTTGTTGTTGGCCGGGGCACCCGGTTTTCGCGGTCGGATTGTGGGCCTCGATCTGACGCCGGAGATGCTGCACTATGCCCAGATACGGCAGGCGCAACTCGCGCCCGATGCGCCGATTGCGTGGTATCTTGGTGAGGCCGGTGATTTACCCTGGCCGGATCAGAGCTTTGATCTGGTATCCTGCCTGGAAGCGCTGGAGTTTTTCCCCCGCCCGCGGCGGGCACTGACGGAGATGCGGCGTGTGCTGCGGCCCGGTGGTACACTGCTGATAAGCAAAATTCCCGACAACTGGGCGCGACTTTTGCCCGGTCGTGCCCTGACGAAAAAGGCGCTGATCCGCGAGTTCTCGCGGCTGGGATTTGAAGATAGTACGATCATGCCCTGGCAGCCGGGGCATTATGAACTGGTTATCGTTCGGCGCGAACCCGCCGCTGCCGCTGAGTCCGTTGTATGACTGATACCGCAGCTACCCCAACTTCATCTCCGCTGCTTTTTGGACGTTATCGCGTCAGCGAATCGCTGGGCGAGACACGCCTTGCCGCTGTGTACAGCGCCTTTGATGAGCGGTTGCGCCGGCGGGTGCTGCTGCATCTGCTGCGGAAAGAGTTGATCGCTCAGGAGCGGATGCGGCGGCGTTTCGTCGAAGAGGTTGGTGTCGGCGCCCGTTGCTCGCATCAGACATTACTTGAGGTGTTCGATAGCGGCGAGGCCGGCGGCAGGCCGTTCCTGGTAACGGAATATGTGAGCGGCCGCTCGCTGCACAACCTCGGGCCGCTCACGCCCGATCAGGCCTTGTTGTACTTGCGTCAGGTGACGGGAGCGATTGCGGCGTGTCAAAGCAGCGTCGATACCGCCCATCCTACCGGCCAGACGCATCCAGCGATCAGCAGCAGTAATCTGCTGCTGGTTGATGACGGCCGGATCAAACTGGTCGATAGTTGGCTCACGCCGATAAGTGATGCTCCGTCGGAAATCGCCGCGTATCGTGCGCCGGAGTTGAGTGAGGGGCGCCCGGCAAGCCATGCGGCGGCGGTGTATGCGCTTGGCTTGCTCGCATTTGAACTGCTCACCGGCACACGCCCGCTCCAGGGATCTGATGCGCGATCGATCGCACTGGCGCATCTGAATGCGCGCATCCCGGCGCTGTCACAGCTGCGACCGGCATTGTTCTTGCCTGCGTTGGAGGTATTGATTGCAAAGGCCACGGCACGCATGCCCGAGCAGCGTTACTCCGATGCCCAGGCATTCGGCGGCGCCCTCGATAGTGTCTGGCGCGATCTGAGCGCCGATACTCAGCAGTTATTTCCGGCGCGGGCGGCAGTGCAATCGGCTCCGGCGCAGCAGTATACCGCCCCGATGCCCGCCCCGGCCCCGCTGATCCCGCCGCCGGCCGCACGGAACCCGATCGCCGCAATGACGGGCCGTTTGAACCGGCGTCCGCAACAGGGGCCGGTCGATCCGGCGCAGGTGCGGCGGCAAGCGGTGAACCGCGGGATCGCGGGTTGGTTGGTAATGATCGTGCTTATTCTGAGTGTAGCCGCCGGCAGCTATCTTGCAGTAACGGCGCTGACCAGCAGGGTTTCGAATTTGCCGCAACCGCCCGGGCTGCCGACGATCGAGCCGGTGAACGAGCCATGGGCCTGGTTGCAAGGGCTATTCGGCGGTGATGAAGCGATCTACTTTGTCAATATCAACGAGGGCCTGAATCTACGCAGTGTGCCCGATGCCACCGATCCGGATAATCTGCTCTCTGTCGTGCCGAACGGTACACCGGTGGTTGCGCTGGAAGGGCCGGTCGAGGCGGGGGGGATTCCCTGGATGCGGGTGCGGGTAGAACGCAACGGACAGTTGTTGGAAGGCTGGATGTCGTTGAACTATCTGCGGCGTGAATAAACCGTGTTTTGATTGCGTTTGGGCCGCGAAATCGGCCAAATGCAACCAAAAAAGATTCTTCCACCAGGTGGGAAGTTGATGTCTGCATTA
>JAAUQO010000158.1 GCA_012032775.1 Oscillochloris sp.
GGTAGCCGATTCCCGCGCCGTGCGTTTCCCGCGTTTGTGGGAGATTGCTTGGGGCTGCCGGTTGGCATGTGGCGACCGTCGGGTTCCCGGCACCTACCCGCCCGTGGCGCTGCACGGACAGCAGGTGAGTTGCTTTCTGGCGCCGAATGTCAATGCCGGGTATACGCATCCCCCCGAGTTGGCCGCACGCATCAGGGATTGGGTTGCGCCGCTCGCTGATCAACCCTACCTGCTCGATGTTCCCGACTTTCGTTCCAACGACAAGGAACGCATTCTGCGCGATATCTACACACTCTGCGACCAGCGCTTCGCTGTTGCAGGTGCGTTGCTGCGTGAAGAACAGCCCGATATGCTGATGATGGTCGAGATGGGTGTTGATCGCATCCATCACGCTTTCTGGCGCTACATGGATCCCACCAGCCCACTGTACGAACCAGGATCGCCATTCGCCGATGCGATCCGCGATTATTATCGGCATGTCGATGGGCATATCGGCGCGTTGTTGGCTGAGATCGACGCTGAGACCCTGGTGCTGGTGGTAAGCGACCACGGTGCGCGGCCGTTGATGGGCGGCTTCTGTATCAACGAGTGGCTGATCCAGCAGGGATTTCTGCATCTGACTCAGCAACCTGCCGGCCCGACCGCACTTGATCAGGCGGCGGTGGATTGGAGCCGCACCAAAGCCTGGGGCGCCGGCGGTTATTATGCGCGCATCTTTCTGAATGTAGCCGGGCGTGAACCGGAAGGAATAGTCGCGCCGGCTGAATTTGCGCCGATACGTGAGGAACTGGCGGCGGCTCTGCGTGCGCTGCGCGGACCCGATGGTGCGTTGCTGGGCAATCAGGTGTTTGTGCCGCAGGAGATCTACCGCCGGGTACGCGGGATCGCGCCGGATCTCATTCTCTATCCGGGCGATTTAGCCTGGCGTGCGGTGGGCAAAGTCGGCATGAACGAGCTTTTCACCAGCGAGAACGACACCGGCCCCGATGATGCCAATCATGCCCAGCACGGCTTGTTCATCTGGCATGATCCCCAGCGGCCCGGCAACGGGCAGCAACTCCACAGCGCCAGCCTTTACGACATGCTACCGAGCCTGCTGGATCGCTTCGGCATCGCGGCGCCGGAAGGGTTGCGTGGTCGGGTGCTCGCGTTCGCTTAAAACCCGGCGAGATGCCCATGGGCCGAGTGCTCATGCTGCCAGAATTTTGTACATAAACATGGTCGGATCGAGGCCGCCGTCGCCGTTGCGGGCATAATTTGGGATGCTGCCGGCCCGTAAAAACCCCAATTTCAGATACAACCGTTCCGCATCATCTCCCACCCGCGTGTCCAGCACCAGCAACGTGCGCCCGATCCGGCGGGCTTCGGCCTCAAGCGCCTGCATCAAGGCAAGGGCAACTCCGCGCCGGCGGGCGGCAGTATGCACCAGCAGCTTATTCACCTCGCCGCGATGATTGCCGTTCGGCCGCGGTTCCAGGGCCAGTTGGACACTCCCAATTATCTGGTTGTCTGTGCGGGCGATAAACAGGCGTTGATGTGGTGTCCGGAGTTTTGCAACCACACCCTGCCAGTACTCCTCGGCCTCGGCTGGGCTGAACGGCGGCACAAAGCCAATTGAAGCACCGTTTTCCACCGCATCGACCAGAAGCGCCACCAATTCCGGCAACAACGACAGCGCGTCGTTTGGCCCAAGTTGCTCGATCTGCATACTGTGCTGCTTTCTATACACAAAACCGGATCCAGGAATCGCTCCTGAATCCGGTTTAGATCTTCCGGCTTCACCTCAGCGGAGCCGGCGGGTTTCAAGATCGTAGCGGCCTTCGAGATCGTTGGGCGTCGTGCCTGCCATGGGTTTGACACCAGTGAGAAAAGCGGCCCGGTCGAGCATATGCGCCGCAACCGGCGCCGTCAGAAAGAAGAATGCGATCAATACCACCATCTTAAAAGCTGCCAATGAACTAATGAAATACACGCCGGTGCCCAGCAACACCCCGACGATACCAAGGGTACCGGCCTTGCCGGCCGCATGCACACGGGTATACAGATCGGGCAAGCGCACCAACCCGACGGTCGAGACGATCATAAAAAAGACCCCGATTGCCGTGAACAGCAACACAATAATCTCAAGGATCGTCATCAACTGCGTCCTTCTTCAATAAAGCGTGCCAGCGCCACCGTGCCCAGGAAACCCAGCACCGCCACCACCAGTACCGCATCGATCAAAACTTCCTGGCTGACAATAACGACATACATCGCGATCAAACCTACCAGGTGGATCATAATCATATCGAAGGCGACGGCGCGATCAGGAATACTGGGGCCACGCAACAGGCGCCAGGTTGTTACGCCTAATGAGATCGACAGGATAAACATCAGGCCACTCATCGACAGTTGAAACAGCGTCATGGAAATAACTCCTGCACACGGCGCTCAAATGAATCCTTGATCTCATTGCGTAACTGCTCGGCGTCGGCCACATTAAAGGCGTGAATATACAGTGTCTTGCGGTCGCTGGAGATATCCAGCGTAACGGTTCCGGGCGTCAGTGTGATCAGATTCGCCAGGATCGTAATCCCCTGATCGCTCTGGAGATCGAGCGGGATCGCCACAATTCCGGGCCTGAGCCGAAGTGTCGGACTCAGCACCGCGCGGGCGACAACAAGATTCGATTTCACAATCTCGCCAAAGCCGAACCCCAGAAAGCGCAACCACTTCCAGGTCATCACCAGCGGATTACGCGAAATAAAGCGGAAGTAGCTACTCAGACTGAACGGCTCATCCGTGAGCAGGCGCCAGGAAACCCGGATCACCAGAAACCCGAAGATCAGCCCAACCAGCAGATCGGCCAGGGTGAATGCCTCGTTAATCAACATCCAGGCAAAGGCCAGAAGAATGGTCAATGTCAGCATCGCTTCACCTTGTACTGATGGCCGAATCGACGGCGTCGCAGCCGTTCGGCCCACAGACATCGCGCACCAGCGTCTCCGTATTGGTCACCTGCTCTGCGGCAAGCTGACTGAACTCAAGCACCGACTCGGCGCCGAACCCAATCGCGATACTCAGCGCGACCAGAATAACGCTCGGCACCAGTAGCCCGGCGGAAGCGCGCGGCAATGCGATCTCATCGTGATAGGATTTCTTCCAGAAGACCTCGTTCCAGATCTTCAACATCGAGAACATGGTGAACAGGCTTACCGCCGCCGCCACAGCGACGATCAGCCACTGTTGCTGATCGATACCGACCTGAAGCAAGCCGAGCTTGCCGAAGAATCCACTCATCGGCGGCATGCCGGCCAGCGAAAAACTCGCCAGCAGCCAGAGCAGCGCCAGGATCGGCTCCCGTCGCGCCATGCCGCCCATTTGCTTTAATTCACCGGTACCTGCGAGGTGTTCGGTTGCGCCGCCGATCATAAACAGCGCCGTCTTCACCACAATATGATGCACCATATACAGGATTCCGGCGGTCAAACCGGCGATTCCCACCAATCCCAGGCCCATAATCATATAACCGACCTGGCTGATAATGTGGAACGACAGAATACGGCGCACATTCACCTGCGCCATTGCGCCCATCACCCCGATAATCATTGTCAGGCCCGCGATCACCAGAATGAGTGTGCCATAGCGCTCAAGTTCAGCCGGGAAGATCGTGCCGAAGGTGCGATACAGGGCGTACACCCCAACCTTTGTCAGCAGGCCGCTGTACAAAGCGCTCACCGCGATCGCGGGGGTATGGTAGCTGGTAGGCAGCCAGAAGAACACCGGCACTAACCCGGCCTTGCTGCTGAAGGCGAACAGAAAAAAGCCCACCACAGCCGTGATAATGCCGGGATTCTCCAGATGTCCGACCCGTTCGGCCAGATGGGCCATGTTGAGCGTACCGGCAACCCCATACAACAACCCGGCGCCCACCAGAAACGCGGTACTGCCCATCAGGTTCAGCACCACATACTTCAGACCGCCCTCAAGCTGTTCGCGGGTGCCGCCGAGGGTGATCAGGCCGAACGAAGCCACCAGCAACACCTCGAACCAGACATACAGGTTGAAGAGATCACCGGTGAGGAAGGCGCCGCTACAACCGAACATCAGCAGCAGCAAGAGCGGATAATAGTAAAAGCGCTCGCGGTCGCGGCTGATCGTCGCCAGGCTATAGATAATCGTCAACAGCATGAGCAAGGCGGTCAGAAAGAGCATAATCGCGCTCAAGCCATCGGCCACCAGCGAAATCCCGAACGGCGCGGCGTAGTTACTGGCCTGGGTTACCTGGCGGCCATCGGCGGCGATCTGGGCGATCAACCAGGCGCTATAGATCAGGTTAAACAGCGTTGCACTCACGGCAATCGTACGGGCGATCACCCGCCGCTGCGCAACCAGCGTTATTATTCCGGCAGACAGCAACGGCACAATCAGTGGTAAAAAAAGATGATTGCTCATTGTGGTTTACAGTTTGTCAGTCAAGATCATGTCGTCGAGATCATCGCTGCGTACCGATTGATTAGCCCGATAGGCCAGGGCAAGCATAAATGCCGTAAAGCCGAAACTGATCACGATTGCGGTCAGGATCAGCGCCTGCGGCAACGGGTCGGCCGAGGCAGCCGGCGCAACATCGGTCGCATGATCGACAAAGGGCGGATTGCCGCGCACCACGCCGTCGCCCATCAGAAAGAGCAGCAGATTGGTGCCGTGGCTCAGGAGCACCAGGCCCAGAATAAGTTTCACCGCACTCCGACGTAGCATCAGGTACGCCGCCCCGGCAAAAAGGCTGCCGGCCACCAATGAAAGAACAAAGGTCATGGTTTACTCCTCAGGGCAAGGTACAGGCTACAGCAGGTTGCACTTCGCATGGTGCCGTTTGGATTGCCACTACGCCTCAGGTGCGACGGGTGGTTGATCGGGCGACTCCTGCGGCATCGGGTAGAGTAGCGGCTCCTCGGCGAGTACCAGCGCTAACTGCACCGTCACCCCGATCACCGTGAGGTACACGCCGACATCGAACAACACCGGAGTACCGACTTTACCGATACCGGGGATCTCTTCCGGCAGCCACTGGGCAGTCATAAAGGGCTGCCCAAGCACAAGGCCGAGCAAACCCCAGAAGGCGGCAAAACAGACTCCGAAGGCCGCCACAAGCAGGTAGTTGATTTTGATCACATTGCGTGCAGCCGTAGGCCCGAAGGCTACAATCTGAAGAATGAGCGCGGAAGCGGCAAGCAAGCCGCCGATAAAACCGCCGCCGGGCAGATGATGGCCGCGCACCACCATAAACAGCGAAATCAGCAGCAGCACCGGCATCATCACCCTGGCAATCGTGCGCAGAATAATCGAGTCGTACATCTAATACTCCTTTGCGACGACATCCTGGGGCTTCGGGTCAACCGTGGTGATCAGATCCGCATCGATATCTTCCGGCTGCGCAGGCTGATCGATCATACGGGTTTGCGTTGTTGGGCGCAGGCGCAACATCGCATAAATTCCCAGCAAGGCAATAAAAAGCACCGTGATCTCGCCCATGGTGTCGAAACCGCGGAAATCGACAATAATCACATTGACGACATTTTCGCCTCGCCCGGCGGTATACGATTCGGCCTTAAACACCGAACTGATCGGGGCGAATTGCGTGCTGGTTGCCGCAATATAGGTGAATGTCGCCATCGTGATTCCGATCAACACGGCGACAATTCCATCGCGCAAATGCACCCGTGCCGATGAAAGCCGTTCAAAGGCCGGCGGCAAAAGTGCGAACACCAGCAAAAAGAAGACCGTCGAGATCACTTCGATCAACAACTGCGTCAGGGCCAGGTCGGGCGCGCTGTAGATCACAAAGATAAATGAGATCATCGCGCCGACAATCCCGGCCGAGATGATGGCGCCAAGGCGCGAGCGGGCCGAAACAGTGGCCACCACACCCACCGGAATAAGCAGCGCCGTGACCAATTCGTACAGCGCCAGCCCATTCACCTGTGGCGTCGTCAGATCTGGCAGGCTGTAGAGCAGGAGCGGCGGCACGGTGGCGGCCATCAGCGTCAGCAACGACCACATAATATAGTGGCGCAAGCGGCCGTCCTGAACCAGCCGCGTAAATGCCGTCACTCCGGCGAGCATCGCATTGATCAGGCGGTCGAACAGGATATCGCCGCGCCAGAGCACCGGCCAGAACGAGGGCGCATTATACAGTTGCCGCTCAAACGAGGCCAGCACTGCGCCGCCGATGATAATACTCAGACTGATGATCAAGGCGGTACTCACACCATGCCAGAGCGCCAACTCGAACTCCAGGCTATGGCCGTACACGGCGGCGGCGGCGGGGGTAAGCAGCACACTGACGGCAGGCAGCAGGGCGACCGGAATCAGGATCGACAGCAGGGCCGGCACTGCAGGCGCGGCCAGCATGCCGAGCGGCGGATCTTCAATATGGTGTTGCAACACATCGGCGCTCGGCTTGCCGAGAAATACATTTTTGAATAGGCGCCAGGCGGCGATAATATAACCCACCGCTCCGACAACAATTGCAACCAGGGCAAGGGTCGGCAATGGTGCCGGAACCGTGCTTTCCAGGGCTGCCTCAAGCATGATTTCTTTGGCCACAAAGCCAAAGAAGATCGGAATACCCATCTGCGAGAGCAGCGCCAGGGCGATCACCACCGTGGTGCGCGGCATATAACGTCGTAGCCCACCAAGGCGCTTGATATCGCGCGTACCGCTTTCGTGGTCGATAATGCCGGCGATCATAAACAGCGCCGACTTATACAGGGCGTGGGCAAGCAGATTGGCCGTCAGGGCTTCGGCGCCGTACTTGCCGCCCAACCCGATCAGCATCACCAGACCGCCGAGCATACTCAGGGTTGTGTAGGCCAGCAGAGCCTTGATATCGAACTGCCGGAAGGCCACCACCGCGCCGAAGGCGAAGGTGAAACCGCCCACCAGCACCAGCGTCGTACCCCAGAACGGCGTATCGCCCAGACCGGGCGCAAGCCGGGCCAACAGGTAGATACCGGCCTTCACCATGGTAGCCGAATGCAAAAAGGCGCTCGCCGGGGTCGGCGCCTGCATCGCACCGGGCAACCAGAAATGAAACGGGAATTGGGCCGATTTGGTAAACGCGCCCAGAAACACCAGGATCATGGCCGGCGTGTAAAGCGCCGTCTCTGCGATCGCTGCGCCGGCGCCGATAATGCCCTGAAAGGTATAGGCTTCAGCGGCCGGCACGCCAACCTGCTTCGCTGCGGCCCCGAGTACAAGCATGCCGACCAACAACGCCAGGCCGCCGCCGGCCGTCACCAATAGCGATTGTTGGGCGCCGCGGCGGGCATCGGCATATTCGTGTTTATAACCGATCAACAGGTAAGACGTGATCGAGGTTAGCTCCCAGAACACAAACATGGTCAGCACATTGCCGGCCAGCACCAGGCCGAGCATGGCGCCCATAAACATGATCAGATAGACCAGGAAGCGCCCCATGCCGGCATCATTCTGCATATAGTGACCGGCGTAGCCGATCACGAGAATACCGATGCCGCTGATGATCAGCGTAAAGAGGAGACTCAGCCCATCAAGCACAAAATGTACCTGAAGCCCCATACTAGGTACCCAGGGGATGATCTGCTCGATCCGGCCATCTGCAAACACCGTTGGCGCCTGCGTCCAGAGCAATGTGAAGATCGACAGGGGAATGAGCGCAAGGAGCCAACCAACCGGCGGGCGCGGCAAACGCCGAGCGATCAGGCCGATCGGTGCCACGGCAATCGTGATCAAAACGATGGCAGTGAGCATCGTACCTTCCTATTTTCTTGACACACAAGGTGTACCGGGTGGAGAAACTGTGGTTGTATTTTACTGTAGTTTTTGGTCTTTGACGAACATAGCGCCAGAGCGCCCGGCAAGCGGCCTGAAATGCGCAACGCAAAATGCCCGGTTGTGTGTCTTGCCAGCGTTGCTGGGAACAACACACTACCAGGCGATATGGCTGTTTATGCTGGCGATGGTTGCCGGCACCGCCGCTACATATCGGCCCAAACGTGGCAGGGTTTACGCAGTCGGCGCGCCTACGGCCGCGCGGAAATGCACATTCTGCTTGCCGCAGGTGCGAGGATCTGCCGCCTAAGCCCCTAACTCAAGCGGCGCGTTTCGCGGTCGTAGCGCCCCTTGATCTCGTTTGGGCTAGTGCCCTCCATTGGTTCCACGCCGGTAAGAAAGGCCGCCCGATCGAGCATATGGGCCGCCACCGGGGCTGTGAGAAAGAAAAAGGCAATCAATGTTACAACTTTAAATACCACCTGCGTGTCGCTGATAAAGAACACGCCCGCCCCAACCAGCACCCCGATAATCCCCAGTGTCCCCGACTTACCCGCAGCATGAACTCGGGTGTACAGGTCGGGCAGACGTACCAACCCGACGGTTGAAACAAGAATAAAGAAGACGCCAATAAGCAAGACGATCAGGGTTAGGGCTTCGACCAGTGTCATCAATTTCGCCCTTCCTCAATAAAGCGCGCGATCGCCACCGTGCCGAGGAATCCGAGTACCGCGATCACAATCACGACATCGATCAAGATAAAGACCCCGGTGGTGATCGCATACATCACAATCAGCGCAACCAGATGAATAATGATCATATCGAAGGCGACAGTCTGATCAGGGATGGTCGGCCCGCGCAACAGGCGCCACACAACTATCCCAAGCGACAGGCTGAGCAGCAGCATCAGGCCGGCCATCCCGGTTTGGAACATTGTCATGGGAACAACTCCAGCACACGGCGCTCGAAAGCGGCCTTGGTTTCACGACGTAGGGTTTCCGGATCGCCCACACTAAAGGCGTGGATATAGAGCGTTTTGCGGTCGCTCGACACATCAAGGGTTACGGTGCCCGGCGTCAGGGTCGTTAAATTCGCCAGCGTGGTGATCCCGGCGTCGCTCTTGAGATCAAGCGGAATCGCGATAATGCCGGGGTCGAGTTTGAGTTGTGGCGATAAGACCGCTTTGGCAACCGCAATATTCGATTTCACAATCTCGACAAAGCCGAAAATAATGAATGCTATCCAGCGCCAGGCGGTGATCAGCGGATTCCGGCTGCTTGCCCGAATATAGCTCTTGAAGCTGAACGGCTCGTTGAAGAAAGCCCGCCAGGATACCATCAGCACGAAAAAACCAAACAACAGCCCGACGATCCAGTCGGCCGGGCCAAAGGAGCCAATCACCATCACCCAGGCCAGGGCCAGCAGCAGATTGAGCCAGATCATTGTCATCCTCCTCAACGAGATACCGCCAATTCAACCGCGTCGCAGCCGTTCGGCCCGCACACATCGCGTACCAGGCTGGCGATGTCGAAGATCTGCTCGGCCGCCATGCGGCTATACTCGAATGTCGGCGCCGCGCCGAAGCCCATTGCGATACTGAAGGCCACCAGCAGCGCGGCGGGCATAATCAACCCCGATCGGGCAGGCGGCAGCTGGCTCTGATCGCTGTAGGCCTTTTTCCAGAAGACCTCATTCCAGATCTTCAGCATTGAAAAGAGTGTGAACAGGCTGACGAACGCGGCCACGGCGACGATCAGCCATTGCTCGCCGGCAACTCCGGCCTGCACCAGCCCGAGTTTGCCGAAGAAGCCGCTCAACGGCGGAATGCCCACCAGCGCGAAGCTGGCCAGCAGCCAGAGTGTCGCAAGAAGCGGTTCGCGCCGCGCCATGCCGCCCATCTGCTTTAACTCGCCGGTGCCGCTGATATGTTCGGCGGCGCCGCCAACCAGGAACAGCGCTGTCTTGACGATGATATTGTGGGCCAGGAACAGGATCCCCGCCGTCATACCGGCAACACTGGCCAGACCCAGGCCCATGGCCATGTAGCCAACCTGGCTAACGATATGGAAGGCCAGGATGCGGCGCACATTGATCTGGGCCATTGCCCCGATCACGCCGACAACCATGGTTACGCCGGCCACAACAAGGATCAGCGGCGCCAGGCGCGGCAGTTCGTTTTGAAACACCGTGCCGAATATGCGGTAAAGCGCGTAAATCCCGATCTTCGAGAGCAATCCGCCGAAAAGGGCGGTTACGGCGATGCTCGGCGTGTGATAACTGGTTGGCAGCCAGAAAAAAAGCGGCGCAAGGGCAGCTTTGCTCCCGAATGCGATCAGAAAAAAGCCGGCCACTGCCGTCACCAGCGATGGATCCTGCACCGTGCTGAGGCGTTCAGCCAGGTGGGCCATATTCAGGGTACCGGCAACGCCATACACCAGGCCCGCGCCGACCAGAAAGCAGGTACTGCCAAAAAGGTTCAGGGCCATATATTTCAGGCCGCCCTCCAGTTGCCCGCGCGATCCGCCGAGGGTGATCAGGCCGAAGGAGGCCACCAGCAAAATCTCGAACCAGACATACAAATTAAAGAGATCGCCGGTGAGAAAGGCGCCGCTACAGCCGAAGAGTAGCAGCAACAGCAACGGATAATAGTAGAAGCGCTCGCGGTTTTCGTCGATGGTGGCAAAACTGAAAAGCACCGTCGCCAGTGTCAGTAGTGCGGTAAGGAACAGCATCAGGGCGCTGAGTCCGTCGGCGATAAGTGTAATACCGAATGGCGCGACCCAACCGCCGGCCTGGGCAACCATCCGGCCTGCCGAGGGGATCATCACAAGCAGCCATGTGCTATAACCCAGGCTAAAGAGCGTTGCCGCAATTGTGATCACGCGCACCCAGATCCGCTGCTGGCAGATAATCGCGCTCACCGTCGCAGCGAGCAGCGGGACAAGCAGTACCAAGAAAAGATGATTTGCCATTATTGTGCCCTACTGTGCAAGATCGCGTGTGCGTCGCACCACTACAGGGTATCGGTCGATACCATATCGTCGAGGTTGTCGCTATCGGCGGCCTGATCGGCGCGATAGGCCAGGGCCAGAAAAAAGGCGATAAAGCCGAAACTGATCACAATCGCCGTCAGAATAAGCGCCTGGATCAGCGGGTCGGCCGTTTCCGGCGCCGCGACGCCGGTGACCGCATCCACAAAGGGCGGACTGGCTTTGATCAAGCCGTCGCCCATCAGGAAAAGCAGCAACACCGCACCATGGCTGAGCAATATCAACCCCAGGATCAACTTCACGACACTCCGGCGCAGCATCAGATACACCGCGCCGGCAAACAATGTTCCCACAACCAGTGAGATGATCAGGTTCATGGCCTATTCCTACGTGCAGATTCAGAATTCAAAATCTCTTCAACGCGTTCCAATCCGCTTCGAAATGCCCGCTGCTGCTGCCGGTATCCGGTTGCCTGAATCCGCGGGTTACGCTTCGGGCGCCGGCGATTCCGGCCGCACCGACCTGCCCTTGAGCGGGTAGAGGTAGGGCTCCTCGGCGATCACCAGCGCCAGTTGGGTCGTTACGCCGATCACCGTCAGATAAACGCCGATATCGAATAGCACGGGGGTTCCGATCTTGCCGATGCCCGGGACCGGCTCCTTCAACCAGAAGGGAAGCATATAAGCCTGGCCGAAAGCCATGCCCAAAAACCCCCAGATCACCGCGAAGATCACGCCAAAAGCGGCCAGGTTGAGGAAGTTGATCGGCATCATCGCACGGGCGCGGGCAGGGCCGTAGGCGATAACCTGCAAAATAACCGCCGAAGCGCCAACCAGCCCGCCGATAAATCCGCCGCCGGGCAGGTTGTGTCCGCGCACCAGCATAAACAGCGAGAGCAACAGCAAGAGCGGCAACATAATTTTGGCAACGGTGCGCAAAATGATCGAGTCGTACATCTTTTCTCCCCCTACTGTCATGTATTACTCAGCACTCAGCGCCCCGGTTCGGCCACGGGCGTTTCTTCTTCCGGCATCGCTATCTCGGTTCGGTTGGACGCCGTGATCGTCACGACTTCTTGCTCCAGCGGTTCGTTCAGGTCGCTGCGGCTGGGGCCGAATTCAGGCCGTAGTCGCAGCATTGCGTAGACGCCGAGCAAGGCAATAAAGAGCACCACAATCTCGCCCAGCGTGTCGAAGCCGCGGAAATCAACCAGAATCACATTCACCACATTGTCGCCAAAACCCAGACTCTGGCTGGCGGCACGGAATGCCTGGCTAATGTTTGGGAAGCTCGTATTGCTGGACGCGGCAAACGCAATCCCGGCCATTGTCACGCCGACAGCCCCGGCGATCAATCCATCACGGGCCTTCTCACTTGGGCTTGTCAGTCGTGCAAAACCCACCGGCAGTACGGCAAAGACCAGCACGAGGAAGACGGTTGCCAGTGTTTCGATCAGCAATTGGGT
Organism: Oscillochloris sp.; assembly: GCA_012032775.1. Classification (GTDB taxonomy): domain Bacteria; phylum Chloroflexota; class Chloroflexia; order Chloroflexales; family Chloroflexaceae; genus JAAUQO01. The sequence goes on from JAAUQO010000158.1 coordinate 12,247, forward strand.
GATCGCCAGATCGGGCGCGCTGTAGATAACGAAGAGGAACGCTACCATGGCGCCAACGGTGCTGGTGGCGATGATCGCGCCCAGGCGCGAGCGCGCTGTAATCGTGGCCAGAACACCCACCGGGATTAGCAGGGCGCTTACCAGTTCGAATGGCCCGACGCCGGCCAGATCCGGCAGGGCTACGCCATTCAGCCCAAAGAGGAACAGCGGCGGCGCCACAACCGCCACCAGCGAGAGCACCGACCAGGTTATATAGGTTCGCAGCTTGCCGTTCTGGATGGTGCGAGTGAATATTGTGGCCCCTTCGAGCATGGCGCTAATCGCGGTATCGTAGATTTTATCGCCGCTCAACCAGGCCGGCAGCGGCGAGGGTGCGGCCACAATCTGGCGCTCAAAGCGCGTCAACGTCACCCCGATGCCGATTGCCGTCATGCTGAGTATCAGCGGCAAACCGATCTCGGAAGGAAGAAGATACAGGCTGATCTTGGCGCCCGCACCGGCAATCGCCTGCACCGCCGGGGTGAGCAAAGCCTCGGTTTGCGGCAGTAATCCGAGCGGCAACACCACCGAGAAGGCGGTGAGGATCACCGGGCCTAACAGCATCCCCGCAGGCGCCTCATGTACATGTTCTTTCAACCCGCTGCCGCGCGGACCCAGGAATATACCGTTTACCAGGCGGTAAGAGTAGAGCACGCCAAAGACCGCACTGGTAACCACCGCCAGCAGTACGACAATATCGAGGCCCGGCGGCAACCCGTTATCAACCGCTGCGTAGAGTTGCTCTTCCTTGGCGACAAAGCCGAACAGAATCGGGATGCCCGCCATCGACAATGCTGAAAGCGTGGCGAAGGCCATCGTCCAGGGCATATATTTGCGTAGCCCGCCAAGTTTGCTCAGGCTGCGCGTACCGGCCTCGTGATCGACGATCCCGGCGATCATAAAAAGCGCACCTTTGTACAATGCATGCGCCAGAATGGTCGCCACCAGCGCTGCCGGTGCATCAGGCCCGGCCATTCCCGCCAGCAACACCATTGTGCCGAGCTTGCTCACCGTGCTGTAAGCCAACAAGCCCTTGATATCATCGCGCCGGTTGGCCGCCACCGCGCCGATCAGCATGGTCGTCACACCAACAATGGTGAGCGTATAGGTCCAGAGTGGCGTACCGGAGAGTGCCGGGTGCAGACGGGCCAGCAAAAAGATCCCCGCCTTCACCATAGTGGCCGAATGCAGATAGGCACTTGCAGGAGTCGGAGCCTGCATCGCATTGGGAAGCCAGAAATGGAACGGGAACTGCGCCGATTTTGTGAAACAGCCAAGCAAGATCAGCATCAGGGCCGGGCCATACAGCGGCGAGGCCCGCAATTGATCACCGGCCGCAATAATCTCCGAGATCGTGTATGAACCGGCCGCAGTGCCAAGCAATACCATTCCCACCAGCAGGGCCAGACCGCCGCCAACGGTCATCAGTAGCCCCATCTGGGCGCCGCGCCGCGCCTCGGGGTAGTCGTGTTTGTAGCCCACCAGCAAGTATGAGCTTACCGAGGTAAGTTCCCAGAAGACAAACAGGGTCAGGATGTTCTCGGAAAGCACCAACCCGAGCATCGCCCCCATAAAAACCGTCAGGTACAGGTAGAACCGGCCCATCCCTGGGTCGCCTGCCATGTAGTAAGCTGTATAGATAAAAATGATCGTCCCGATACCACTGACAAGCAGGCCGAAAAGCAGGCTGAGGCCGTCGAGGGTGAAGCGCAACTCCAGGCCCATGTCGGGCACCCACGGAATTACCTCGCTGATCCGCCCACCACTAAGAATTGTCGGCGTAGCAGCGCCAAAAACCACAAAAATGGTCAGCGGCAGCACTGCCAACAGCCAGCCAATTTGCGGACGTGGTACATGGCGGGCGATCAGACCGACGGGAGCAAGGGCAATCGTGATCAGTACGAGGGAAGCAAGCATTGCGATTCCTCTAATGGTTGCCTTTTATCAATACTTTGCACAGTTTACAATCGGCAACAAAATCCGCACGATCAGCCGGTTCGGCATCGCAGCGACGGTATCAAGTTACATTTGCGAAGAGGTTG
>JAAUQO010000159.1 GCA_012032775.1 Oscillochloris sp.
GCGGCGGGCCGCGAACATAGCCGCCGGGGTAAGATAGGCGATACTCTTGCCGGTGCCGGTGCCGGCCTCGATCAGTTGTGGTTCGCTGGTATTAAAGGCCTCGGTAACGCGCATGGCCATCTGCACCTGCGGCGCCCGCTGTTCGTAGCCGCTGAAACTGCGGCCCAACGTGCCATCGGGGGCGAAGAACTCCTCAACCAGACGCGGATCGAGCGGCCGGGCATCGCCGGTGGGGCGGAGCGGTTGCGGATCGTTGTCATCGGATTTCGGCTTTGCCGCCTTCAGATCAGCGGCCTGAGCCGAGACAAACACCGTGCGGGCCTTTCGGCTCAGGGCCTCTTCAAACAGATCGTGCAGCGACCAGGCCATGCGTTGGGTCAGCCGAACGATCTCATTCAGCGTATCGAGGCTCAGTTGGTCGATCTGCTCCAACAGGTATGTAAACACCTGGGCCGTAACTTCGGCGTCGTTCAGGGCGCGATGATCGGCGGGATGCGCGATCCCGATCCGGTCGGCGAGTGCGCCGAGCTTATAGATCGGCGCCTGCGGCATCAGCAGCGTCGCCAGGTCGAAGGTGTCATAAACCGGCTGGTTGAAGTTCATGCCCTGCGCGCGCAGCATCGTCAGGTCGAAATTAACCGAGTGGCCGATAATCGGATGGGTTTTGATAAAGCGTGCCACATCGGCGCCGATCGCATTAAAGCTAGGCGCAGAGGCAAGATCATCAAGCGTGATTCCGGTCAGGCGGGTGATCTTGAGTGGAAGCGACTGGCGCGGTTGGACGAGCTGGCTGTAGCGTTCGAGGATCTCGCGTCCACGAAACTTAACCGCCGCAACCTCGATAATTTCGTCGCTGCCGGCGACTAACCCGGTAGTTTCGACATCGACGGCAACGTAGATTCGTTCGTTCATAGCGCACCATTATACCCGACCTACAGATGCAGCGGGCCGGGATCGCAGGTGCTGATCGTGAAGGGTCGGCACGTACCAACTTTCACTATCATCATCGACATAGAGCGCCTGGCGGCCTGGGCGCGCTGCTGTGATTACGTCGGTTACGCCACCGATCCAGCCTGCATCCACCAGTGATTGATGCTGGGTGTGATTGCGGCGGCGAAGCCAGCGCAATCACACCACAGAAACATCACGGAATGGGGCTCACTCAGAGAAGAGCGAGACAATCAGCACCGGCGAGCCGTCGAGCAGCGGTGGGATGAAGCCCAGCATCAGCACTTGTTCGCTCGCAAAGCCGCCGCGTTGCCAGCCGGCAGTGCTGAATGTGCCGCTATCGGTGCTCAGTTCCGTCGCCGATTGCCAGTCGCCGCCGACCAACTGCTCTTCGTAGAACCGGCGCACTGCCGCAAAGTCGGCATCGCCGGGCAGTTGATACAACTGCACCTCTGCGGTCAGATTATCGCCCATAGCGCTTTGCATCGTTTCAACAACCGTGTCGGCCAGGCTATTCTGTCCGGCCGCAAGTTCCGTCGCCGTTGGGTAAGTCGGCAGGCTGGCAAAGCCTACAGGCTCACCGCCGCATGCCGCCAGGCTCGACCCGATCATCACCACCAGCAGCATCCGAACCAACACCTTGAGCATCGCCATGAGGTTCTCCTTTTACGATCAAACTGTTGCCCTGCCTGGTTGCTCGCGTCGATGTAAACTCGTCGATAGGATACTACCGCCAAATCTGACCGGCTGGCAGTTACTGCGCCCGAAACCGGCCTATTCGGCTCAGATTACGACGAGAATCGGCGCCTGGTATCGGTTAATCAAGCTTTTTATCACATGTTCGCGATCCCCGCTCCGCCGGCGGCCTGCGCGGGGCTGATTGTGCCGCCGCAGCCGAGTAAGTAAAAACGCAATTCAATTCACCGAGGTCGGCACAATCAACATCAGGCTCCAGGCACGGAACCGGCGCATCGACTGAAAGGCAGCGCATTGGCCCTTGGGGCCGAACCACGCGCCGCGATCTGTCGTCGCATGGAACGTGGGCGCTCCAATCCCGACCCGGAAATGCTGCAACAGCAATTCGTTCAATTCGACGCCGTCTTTCAGTAGATGCTTCAAGTATTGCGCGACTTGATCAGGGAATAACCAACGGCGGCGGAACGATGCACGATTATGCACCGATCCGCCGCCGTTGCCCCGTTACCTTCGCGTGCCCTTACCCCGTCACCGCCGTATCATAAAAATCGTCATAGGTGAGCGCCGGCCAATCGCGGGCCAGCACCAACCGGCTCTGCCGTAGCGCCGCCCACAATCCCCCTCCTACCGTCAGCAGCACGATCAGTTTCCGCATCGGGTTGCTCCTTCTCACTTCTCCTGATAGCGACAACCTCTCATTGTCGCTTCTTGCAGTATAGTGGCATCAGGTTAACGATCAATCCCTAGATCGGACGATCGAAGCGTGAGAATGTTGCAACCAGGGCGTGTGGCGGGTTCCGCACGGTCACTTACCACGCAACCTGCCCACTCGTTCCAACAGCGCCCGCGCCGCCGGCACCCCAACGAATGCGGTGACGATGCCGTAGCAAACTGCGCCGAGGATGCCTATTCCCGTCAACCAGAGCAGCAGCGGCGGCAGATCGTGCGTCCATTGGTACGGTGCATCGATCGACAGACCAGGCAGGTGCGGCAGGCTAAGTAGCCGTGCTCCGGCGACGAGTCCGGCCAGAACGATACTTGCCAGCAGGCTGCCGAGGATGGTTCGGCGCAGATCGCGATCGGTCGCGAAACCGGGCAAATGCCGATTGAGCAGAAACAGCAGCAGCAGTGCCTCCAGATTGTTGGCGATGCTGAAGGCCAGCGCCAGTGCGCCCACATCGGCTTCCAGCGCCAGCAATCCCATCCCCAGGCCAAGATTCAACGCCACCTGCGCCATCCCAACCAGCACCGGCGTCCAGGTGCGTTGCATGGCATAAAACCCGCGAATCATAATCTCCGACACCGCAAAGGCCGGCAGGGCCGTGGCGTACCCAAGCAGCGCCTGTGTGGTGAGGCGCAGCGAGAGCGCATCGAACTCGCCGCGTTGGAAGAGCACCCGTGTCAGCGGCCCGCCGAGTATCAGCAGCGCCGCTGCCGCCGGCAGCGTCAGCCAGAGAATAGTGCCAAGGGTACGGCGCATATCGGCGGCCAGTTCGTCGTTGCGCCCTTCGGCATACAGGCGGGCCAGGCGCGGAAATGCCACCTGACTGAGACTAAGCGAGAACAGGCCGTAGGGCAGCAGCATGATCTGGTAGGCGATCGCGAGGGCGGCGATCTTCGGTTCGCCGTCGGGCAAACGTGCGGCGAGAACCAGGGTTGCCGCCGCGCTGATATGAGCTGCGGCCTGACCGATCACCCGCGGCCCCATCTGCTGCGCAACCAGCTTCGGCTCGGCCATATCGCGGCCGAGCGTCGGGCGCAGTCGCATCTGGAGGGCAAAAAGCCCCGGCAGTTGGATCAGCAGATAGCAGAGGGCGCCGATAATAACACCCCATGCCATGCCCCAGATCCCGAACTGCGGCGCCAGCAGCGCCCCGCCGATAATCCCCAGGTTGTAGATCGTTGGTGCGAGGGCCGCCAGCCCAAACCGGTCGCGCGCATTCAAGGCCGCCATCGCCAGCCCGCCCATGCCGAGCAATAACGGCGAGAGCAGGAATAAACGAGCCAGATCGACGATCAGGGTCAGGGTTTCCGGCGCGATCTCAGGCCCGCCATAGGCAACCTCGACCAACCAGGGTGCGGCCACAAATAGGATCGCGCTGGCAACACTCAGCGCGAGCAAGGCCCAGGTAAGCACCGCACTGGCCAGTCGCCATGCGCGTGCATCGCCGTCGCGCTCCCAGACTTGAATAAACAGCGGAATAACACTGCTGCCGAGGGCGCCGCCGATAAATACCAGGTAGAGCAGATCGGTGATGCGAAAGGCGGCCAGATAAGCGGCATATTCGGGCGAGGTGCCGAAGTGGTACGAGGCGATCATATCGCGCAACAGGCCGGTGACCCGGCTAAGCAGAAAGCCGCCCATCACAATAATGCTGTTGCCGAGGGCGCCGCTACGCAGGCGGTGAAGCAACGAGGCTGGTTGCACGTACGGCGCTCCTATGCTATACTTCCGCTTTAGTTGAGTGACGAGCATCGGCTCGTCACTTCGCATGTCACAACAGATGCAGATTATATCTGAGGAGTATTGTCTTGGCGAACACGAAGTCGGCGCAGAAGCGCATCCGCACGAATCAGCGCAAGCACGATCGCAATCAGGCGTATCGCAGCCGCGTGAAGACCATGATCCGCAACGCGGAGCAAAGCATCTTCGCCGGCACCCCCGACGCCGAGGCGGTGAAGCTGGCGATCAGCACCCTGGATAAAGCCGCCGTGAAGGGCATCATCCACAAAAACAACGCCGCGCGCCGCAAGTCGCGCCTTGTAGCCAAGCTCAAGGCTGCCAGCGCGTAGGCATTCCGGCCGAGTGTAGGGCGGAAAGCATTGAGGGGCAGCTATGCTGCCCCTCAATGCTTCGCCCTATGATATACACGCCTCAGCCACAAACAACTCCAGGGCCGTGTCGGCGTGAATGCGACCGGTCTTCAAGGCTAAATCCAGTTCCAACAACCGATCGTGCAACCGCTCAAGCTCGCCGGCATTGAAGCTACGGGCCTGATCCATGGCTTTGCGTACGACAAACGGCTTCTGCCCCAGTTGAGCGGCGATGTCGTCCGGGCGCATGCGTTGCTGCGCCAGTTCGCGCACCCCCAGCAAAATCCGCACTTGCCGGGCCAGCATAAACATAACATACGGCGCGGCCTGGCCCTCGGCGAGTAAGGCCCGGGCGCCGCTGAGCGCCGGCCCCAGGCGGCGCGCACCCAGCGTATCGATAAAGGCGAAGAGATTCTGCTCCTGCTGATCGGTCACCAGCAGGTCGATCACCGCCGGTGTGATCGGATTGCCCCGGCCGACATAGGCCGAGATCTTGGCCAGTTCATTGATCAGGGTGCGACTGTCGCTACCGGCGAACTCCACCAGGCGCTGGGCGGCGGCGGCGTTGAGCGGCGTGCCGAGCGTTTTGGCACGGCCGGCCAACCAGCGCAACAATTCTGCGCTCGGAAGGGGCAAAAACTCGCGCACCTCACCGGATTTCTTCAGATAGTTGAAGATCGTGCTGCGTCGATCGACATCCTCGCGCTCGACAAAAATCAAATCACAGATGTCCGGCACCCGCTCCAGGTACGCTCGCAACTCGTCGCGATCCTTGCCCGCCTTCAAATTCTTCAGCGCATCATGCACAATCACCATGCGCTTGTCGGCCAGGAACGGAAACGCCTCGCTTGCGGCAACCAATGCCTCGATCTTGAGTTTGCGACCATCAAGGTTGGTGATATTGAGATCGGCAACATCAGGTGGAAAGGCGGCCCGTAACTCGGCGAGCGCCTCACTGCGGCGAAATTCGTCGGAGCCGTAGAACAAGAACAGCATAAGCGCCAACCCTAAACGTATCGCCGTGATGATCGCTGTTTCCGGCGTAGCCGCGCTCAATGAACATCACAACCCCTTTTGGAAATCGGAGATGTGCCGGCTCAACCTGTCCAATGACGAAGAAAGCAGCATTGAGCTACTGCGAAAACGACCGCCGCCGGCTGATCGTGACACAGGCTCAATGCTGCCTGACAAGAAGCGCCTCAGACCCACGTGGATGGGCGAGTTTCGAACCTGCATACGCAGGTGGGTGCCCGCCTGTGAGCATCTGCGGCCCGCCGCATAACTCACTCATAAGAACAAGGCTCCCATCGAAACCCTGTTGGTTCAAAACATGCCCACCACACGTCAGGCGAGGCTCCCCGATCCTACCACGTTCGCCCAAATCATGCAAGTGAATTTAAAACATCTGTGTTACATTCGTTTGCGGCAGGGTCGTAGTGACAATCTTCAGCTCATGTCGGCAACGTCGCTGCCGACATGAGCCAGAAACAGGGGTATTCTGCACAATGTGCCTTTGTAGCCCGTATCCTACGTCGGGCGCTTGCCGTAGCGCCCGGCGGCCCAGAAGCCGGCGGCAAGTGCGCCCGCGCCCAGGGCCAGCGATACCATGCGTCGGTTCCGATGTTCGTCCAGAATAACTCGGGCGGTGTTGTAGCCGCTGGCACCAAACACGCCGCCGCCCGGATGTGTGCTCGCGCCGGTCAGGTAAAGGCCGTTGATCGGCGTGCGATAGCCGGCCAACTCCGGCAACGGGCGGAAGAAAAACATCTGGTCGAAGCTCATCTCGACGTGCATCACATTGCCGCGCAACAATCCGATCCGGCGCTCCAGATCCAGCGGCGTCTGGATGAAGCGGTCGATGATTTTGCCGCGCATATTTGGGGCGTAGCGGTAAAGCACTTCCAACACGCTGTCGGCCACATCCTCACGAATGTCGTCCCATTGCCGGCCGCCGCTGAGTTCGTAGGGGAAGTACTGCGACCAGAGGAACACGGTGTGCTTACCGGGCGGCGCTACATCGGGGTCGATCGCCGAGAAGGTCATGGCGATCACGGCCGGATCATGGCTTGGGTCGCCGCGCAGATAATCCTCGTAGGCCTTGCGCACATAGCCCATGGTCGGCGCAAGTAGTTGCAGGCCGTGGTGGCTCTCGTGGGGCTGGCCGCCCGACGGTGCGGCGATATAATCGGGTAACTCCTCGGCGGCGCAGCGCACCGTCATCCCGAAGCCGTTGCCGATCCGGATATTCGCCAGCCGATTAACCAGTGTGCTCGACAGGTGCTCGCGCCCGACCAGTTTCAGCATGGTGGTCAGCACATGGGCGTTGGAGACCACCAGCGGCGCCGAGTAACGCTGGCCGTCCTCGGTTTCTACGCCATGCACGCGCCCATGTTCGACGATAATCCGGCGCACCGGCGCATCAAGCACCACACTGCCGCCCATACGTTCGATCGAACGGGCCATGGCCTGGGTGAGCATGCCGCTGCCGCCGCGTGGGTGTTTGGCCCCGCTGGTATGCAGCATCGAGTGCCAGCCGAAGAAATCGCCGGCGCCGATCTCATCGGGCGGCGGGCCGCTCTGCGCCGCAAGCCATGTCATCGCCGCGCGCATCGCCTCGCTCTCAAATGTCTCATTGATCATCTGGGCGTAACTTGTGAGCAAGCGCCGCGAGACTTCGGTCGGATTGCGTTCGCCGCGGGGCAGGCGCGGCACCGCCGCCGCGACGCTGCTGAAGAGCCGGGCGGTTGAGGGCGGATTGAGAAAGACATCGAACACCGCCTCGTTCAAGGGTGTCCAGTAGGCCAGGAACTTCCGGTAAGCCTCGGCGTCGCGCGGGCTTACCGATGCGATACTCTGGCAGGTTTTCTCAATATCGCGGTAGAAACTGATCGATCCCGATCCGTCGGACAACGGAAAAAACGCATACGGATCCATGTCGATATACTCCAGCCCGTGTTGTTCGAGCTGAAGATCGCGCACAATCGGGGTCAGGTGGATCATGATATGCGCCGACGAACCGACATCGATCTTGTAGCCTGGAATCACCTCCTCAGTACAAACGGCGCCGCCGACAATTGGGCGGCGTTCGAGCACCAGTACGCGCTTGCCGGCTTTCGCCAGATATCCCGCGCACGTCAGGCCGTTATGGCCTCCGCCAACAACGATCACGTCGTAGTCACTTGTCCGTGCCATTGCAGTTTCTTTCCAGCTAGCTTCGATGCGTTTCTAGTATACGACAGGTAAGCCTGGCGCGATTCTGCAATATTTGTATGATTCCGCACATGGTACATCCACTTGTTGCACAATCCCGTATAGACATATGAACCGGGTAGAAATCAAACCACTCCAGTAGTGATTGCATCGATTGAAGGCGCCAATATCGATGCTTCGCTACGTATATTCCATCTTGCCTGATCTTTCCCGGTGGTGGAATATTACCCTTCGACGTGAACTATGCTGTTGCACAAGGTTTCTTGTGCGAATTCTGCAACAAATCGGTGTTGCGGGATGGCTGTTTATGCCTTGAATCAGGAGGTTCTTCGTCATGAGTCATGTTGCTGCCCGTATCGGCACGATTGCCGCCGTGTTTCTGTTGTTGTTCGGTACATTTGCCGTAAGTGTACGCCCGGTCGGCGCTCAATCGAGCGAGTTGTTGTTCGCATTTAGCGGAACCGTCAAGACCGGCCCAAGCACCGGAACAACGCTGGAGGGTGATCTGGCGCTTACGCCTGCTGCCGACGGCACAGTTTCCGGCGAGTTGCGCATCGGCGATACGGCGATTCCGGTGAGCGGCCGGCTTTCCGGAACACAAATTAGTGTCAGCTTCGATCTTGGCGATGGTGTGTATATCTTCGGCATTGGCCGGCTTGGCCCCAGCGGTAATTTCCGTGGGCCGTTCGTCGGCCCGCAGGACGGCGATCAGGGCAGTTGGATTGCCAAGCCGATCACGGAAGTAACGTACAACTTCAGCGGCACGGTTGAGCGTGGCCCAAGCACCGGTACCACGCTGGCCGGTCCGCTCTTCCTGCGTATCATCGACAACCGTTTCACCGGCGCGCTCACGATTGGCGATACCGAGATCCCGGTGCGTGGTCGCGTGATCAATGAAAACGGCGCCACATCAATCAATATCTTCTTCAACCTCGGCAATGATGTGCAGATCTTCGGGCAGGGTACCGCCGACGCCGACGGCAATTTCAGTGGTTCGTTCCGCGGCCCTGATCAACATGATCGCGGCACCTGGACGGCGACGCTGCCGTAATCGGGGCTGAGTTACGGGTTGATGTGCCTGCGGTAGGGTGGCCGAATCGCTTTTTCGTGGTGCTGTAACGGCGAATCCGTCGCAGCACCACGAATTATCGTTTTTGCCGCCCGGTTGTGCCTGATCGCCGTAAACTGCTACAATAAGCAGGTGCTTGTCTATTCCGGCAAATTTGCTATTAAAGACAAACAATCACCCTACATTCAAAATATTGTCGAGAAGGTCTGGGTCAATCTGGCCGGCTTGCCCGGTTTGGCCCTCCCGGTTGGCTTCACAGCCGCTGGCATGCCGGTCGGCGGGCAACTGATCGGCGCGCCGGGCAGTGAAGAGAGGCTGCTGGCGGCGGGAATGGCGGTTCAAAATGCCCTGATGCCCGATTGGATTGCCCCGCCCGTGAGTTAACTACCCACGCTCAAGCGCCCCTTGCTCCATGGAATAAGCACCTGGTTGAGCGGCTGCGCAATCGCGCGAATCGCCCACGCACCGCGCTGAATCGCCAAAAACCCGACCCAACCTCGCCGCCAGATATGTCTGATCCTCATGTTCGCTCGTCCTCAGGGCGCAGATCTACGCAACCGGATGATGGTACTATAGAAAATATTCTTTTCCCAAACGCTGTTTTACGCGAAAGTTGTCAGTGTTGCCATGAATGATGCGAATCTGTCCGCAGCCACCCGCCGAATCACCGCAACCCTTTTCGCCAGTCAGAGTCTTGCCTCGGCCGCCATTATCGCCGCATTCACCGTCAGTGCAATCATTATTGTTGATCTGAGCGGCACTGAAGCATCTGCCGGCTTGCCCAGCACACTCACGCTCGCCGGTGCGGCATTTGCCGCCTACCCTGCCGGCCGCATGATGCAGCGCTTCGGGCGGCGGATCGGGCTGAGTCTCGGCTTTCTGTTCGGGTTGGTGGGGATGGGCCTGGGTGCGGTGGCGGTGTTGCTCCCCTCGTTCGTGGTCTTTTTGTTCGGCCTGCTGTTCATCGGCGTGGCCCGCGGCTTTGTCGATCAGAGTCGTTACGCGGCTGCCGACGCCGCTCCGATCAGCGAGCGCGCACGCGCGATCAGCCTGGTGGTCTTTGCCGGGACGGTCGGCGCAATCGGCGGGCCGTTGTTGGTTGGGCCACTTGGTGTGTTGGCAACTCAGTTCGGGTTGCCCGAGTTGATCGGCCCGCTGCTGGGCGGCGCCATTCTGTTTGGCCTGGGTGGCCTGGTTATCCTGGCGCTGCTCTTCCCCGAGCCGCAGAAGATCGCGCAAGCACTGGCTGCGGCCGAGACCCGTACCGGCACGGCGGCGCCTGAAGGAACGGCGCATAATATCGCTGATGTACTGCGCATTCCCGCCGGTCGTACCGCGCTTGTGGCAATGGTGATCGGCCAGATGGTGATGGTGCTGATCATGAGCGTCACGTCGCTGCACATGCACCAGAACGGCCACGAGCTAGGCAACATCTCGCTTGTGATCGGCGCACACACCTTCGGCATGTTCGGCTTCTCGATGCTGACCGGCTGGTTCGCCGACCGGCTTGGGCGCCCGGCGACGATTGCGATCGGCGCCTTGATCCTGATCGTCGGCGCGATCGTCGGCCCGCTGTCGCTTCAGGTGTTCTGGCTTGCCGTTGCACTCTTCCTGGTGGGGCTCGGCTGGAATCTGTGTTACATTGCCGGCTCGTCGTTGTTAGCCGATAGTCTCACCGCCGGTGAGCGTGGGCGAGTACAGGGCGCCAGCGATCTGCTCGTCAACCTCGGTGCTGCAACCGGTAGCCTGGGCAGCGGCGTGGTACTGGCGAATTTCGGCTATGGCGCACTCTGCTTACTCGGCGGTCTGTTTGCACTACTGCCGTTGCTTATGGCCGCCGGGCGTATGCGCGCCGATCGCACCATACCTGCCGTTGGTGACTGAGATATGTTTAAGCATCCTTTCCGCATTCGGCCTCCGCCCTGGTACGCTCAAGCGTACGTACGTCTACGGCGCACATCGCACTGTGACGGCCTAAAGGCCGTTACAAACCCGCGACGGACGTAGGCCGACCGGTACTAGTTATACCGGTTCATCGCCGCGATCACGCCCTCACGGATCACCAGTTCGGTCGCATCGGCGACGGTATCGCGCAGTGTCGGCAGTTCGGCCTCTTGATCTTTGCCGAAGCGCGCCAACACGTATGCCGCCGGGTCCATGCGGCCGGGCGGCGCATCGATTCCGACGCGCAGGCGCGGAAATTCACCATTACCAAGCTGCCCAACAATCGAGCGCATGCCGTTGTGGGTACCGGCGCTGCCCCGCTCGCGCAGCCGAATCTTGCCGAACGGCAGATCCATGTCGTCGTAGATCACCAGGATCTCGCGGGCCGGATCGAGCTTATACCAGTTGCGCAAATTGCTTACCGCCTGGCCGCTCAGGTTCATAAAGGTCTGCGGCTTGACCAATGCAACTTTGGTGGCGCCGATTGTGCCTTCGGCGATCAGGCTGTTGGCCCGCTTGCCGCGAAACTCCAGCCGGTGCCGCTCGGCCAGCATATCCAGACAGTCGAAGCCGATATTGTGACGGGTATTTGCGTATTTGCTGCCCGGATTGCCCAGGCCGACGATCAACCACATAATTCACCTGAACGAACTATAGGATACAGCCGGGTAAATTGCACCACGAAGCGTACCTGAGCGGGCGGGGCGTGTGCAAGACGTTCCCTGGATATGATACGTGCAAACAGGAGCCGCGCAAGATCTTGCACGGCTCCTGTTTCGATCCCGCGTTTCTTCACGCGCTTTGCGCTGGTTTAGAATGCCGTTGCGGCATTCCGCATGCCGTATTCAGATTCGCACGTACTCATCCCAGATCCGCTCGCTGAGTGTGTCGGCGTCGGCGGATGCGCCGAAGCGCCGCAAGTACTGTATAACCCGCCGGACATCGCGGGTCAGGAGTGCTTTGGCGTCCTCGCTCTGGCGTGGATCAACGGCCTGGGCGAAGTCGATCAGCCAGGGGCGGCCGGCCCAGATCAACACATTGTAGGCCGACAGGTCGCCGTGGATGCGATGGACACTCAGGCTACGTCTGATATCGTCGATCAACGCGCTCAGGAATGCCTTCGCCTCGGCCGGCTCAGGCTCGATGTCGCTCAGGCGCGGTGCCGGATCCTCCAGATCGCCTAGATATGCCATCAGCACGCCGTTGCCGACATAGGCATACGGCCGCGGCGTTGTTACCCCGGCGGCGTAGATCAACTCGTGGGTGGTGTACTCAAACCCGATCCAGCTCTCGACTTGCAGTGCTCGCCCACGGGCCGAGTTTGTTCCCGGCACACGTCTGCGGTTGCCGCGCACGACATTGCCCTGTTCATCACGCAGGGTTCGGCCGTCGCGGTAGATTGCGTCGTTGCTCAGGCTGCGAAACATGCGCGGCCGATAGACCTTGGCCGCCAATAACTCGGCGCCGGTGCCTGGATCGGCGCTGCAGCAGAACACCGTCGCCTCTTTGCCGCTCTTCACCTCCTGCAACACATCGACGATCAGGTCGTGCTCGTAGAAATGAGCCAGCGACGAACTGATCCAATCGGCATCGCGCCTGCCGGCCAGAAACGTCGGTGCGAACGGCGGCTTACGCCCGTCGTTGATTGCCTGTTCTTGCAACCAGCGCTGCACATCCTGGTTGCCTTCGTAACTCTGCTTGCGCAGCGGCGCCACAGGCGCTTTGCGCGCCGGCTTGCGCTCGCGGCGAGCCGGCATATCGTCGTTCTCAGGGTCAACCCAACGACCCTGTGCGATCCGCAATTCGTTATTCATAGCGCTCCAGATGCTTAAGAAATCGCCCGGCGAGATCCTACCGGCGCAACACAGGGCGTCGGCGGCCGCGAACCTGCCTGTACACACCGGTGAATCAGTTCGGCGCGCAAGAATCTGCGCAACAGCCAACGCCGCTGCGCCGACATCTCCTAACGCCAACATTGCTCTGGAGCAACAACAAGGTTGGATCAGCGTTACAGGAAACATGTCCGGGTTCCATCAGCATCCCGAACTGTATCCCGTATCCTGTCCCCACTATCCTTGGAAGCTTCCGGAGGCGTATGCAGGTTGAACCGTGGAATCCATCATGGGGCTTGTCATAACGCCTCCTTTATCTGAAAAGTTGCCGGATACCTGGGTGACGAACGACATGGTAGCGCGCTCAATCATCAGGTATCAAGCATTATACGGTAACTCTCAGTCTACCCGCGTGCCTCTCATCCCGGATCAGACTCAGGACGGAGCCGGAAGGTTGTGTAGGGTTCAGTACACGGCGGGCCGTCGCTGATTTCCATGCGTAGTTCGTGTAGATTCATGATCACCGAGGTAAGGGTGGCATAATGTTCTTCCGGCGGCTCGCTCGGATCGATATGGAAGCAGACCGAATACGGATGCCGTTCGTGATCGCGCAAGGCGCCGCGCATTGTGTCAACGCTGAGCGGTGGTTGCGCCACAAGTTCACCCAGGCGCCGCTGCCGCCAATGCGAATGAGGATTGGTCTCGACATTGCGCTCCACAATCCCAATTGCGACCGGATCGACAAAATGATTGGCATGGACGATGCATCCGTCGCGGCAGTGCGTTACCCCGACGCCGCCCGGCGCAGCCTCGATATTCACGACCTTGTTGGGGGCTTGCGCAATCAGGTAATTTGTGGAACAGGCCCGATCTTCGTCGGTGATAATGCGAACTGCCGCGTCGAACTTCTGGCTGCGCAGGATCTCGTAGCAACGCAGGTGGAATGGGGCATGCAAGCGCGACCAATCATCGACCGCCGAGGTAAGTCCGTTGATCAACAGGCCGATCCCGGCGCTATTCATACCGATCTTGCCGCCGACGATCCCGGCCTCGCTGAAGGCCAGCGTCTCAAGTCCGTCCGGCTCGATTGTATGCAACACCACGCCCTGCACGCCGACGATCCAGTCCCAATTTTCGCCGATCCACAACTGCCCGTCGCTGCTGGCGTCGGGCATAACCGCGAAGGCCGTACATCCGTCGGCATACGGCTTCTCGACGTAGCCGTCGTAGAACAGTTCGTAGCGCACATTCAGCGCCACAATCTCGGCGAACGGCAACTCGGCTCCGGCGGCCACGCCCTCCATGGCCTGGTAGTAATCCGGGTTGCGTTGTCTGATCGCTTCCGCATAGCGTGCCGCTCGGGCCAACACCTCGACCCGCGACAAGTTCACTTCGCGGGCGAAACGCTCGAAATAGATCGCCAGATTATGCACAATCCGCTCACGCAACACCGCACCATGCCGATAGCCCTGCGCATACGGTGTTCCCTCCAATCGCACCAGCGGTAGCGCCATCTCACCTCCCCACGATCAATGCAACAGGCAACCTACGAAAGACCCCATAGTACTACAGTTGTAATTACGATTCTGCCTGTCGCCCAGCTTCCGGGAAGCTGTTCACACGCTGCCGGTTCCCTGTTTAGCGCCAGATTCCCGCACCAACGCAGTGGCTTCCTACGGCCAAGCTTCCCGGAAGCTTGTTGGCGGAGCGAGTTACAACTGT
>JAAUQO010000160.1 GCA_012032775.1 Oscillochloris sp.
AGAGCAATCCTATCCGGGTTGTGCAGTCGGTGCTGCGTCCTGCTCCCGCGGTTCTTGGTTCTGGGTTCTCGGTTCTGGTCGGATTGCTCTACTTGCTGCCTGATGCCTGATTGCCCCGTGTCGATTTCGGATTGAGCCTATGCCGTCAACACCTGCGCCCGTTTCGGCGGCGGCGCTTCGGAATGTGGCTGAGCCGCCTGCGTCTGCGCACGCCACGACTGGGCATACAACCCGCCGCGTGTCAGCAACTCGGCATGGGTGCCGATCTCTACCACACGGCCTGCATCGACCACACAGATCAGATCGGCGCGCATCGCCGTTGTGAAGCGATGCGTGATCAGCAATGCCGTACGGCCTGCGATCAGGGTGCGCAACCGATCGAGCCAATCGGTCTCGGCCCACGAGTCCATAAAACTGGTCGGCTCATCAAGCGCGATCAACGGCGACTGGCGCAGGAACGCGCGGGCAAGGGCGAGTTTTTGCCACTCGCCGCCGCTCAACTCGGAACCTTCGGCCAGCCACTTGCCCAACATCGTGTCGTAACCCTCGGGCAAGCGCATAATCGCCTCGTGGATGCCTGCGCTCCGGGCAGCAGCCTGGATCGCATTCCGATCCGCTCCAAGCAAAAGATCACTCAGCGCAATATTCTCGGCTACGCTGGCGTGATAGCGCACCGGAAACTGGAAAAGCACCGTGATCATGCGGCGCAATTCGTCCGGATCAAGATCGCGCAAATCGATCCCGTCCAGTTCCACCGATCCTAGATTCGGGTCGTAAAATCGACAGAGCAGCTTGATCAGCGTACTCTTGCCGGCGCCATTCGGCCCAACCACCGCCACCAACGCACCGGCCGGGATCGTCAGATCGAAATGATCCAGCGCCAACTCATTACTGCCGGGATAACGAAAACTAACATCACGAAAATGAATACCCTGCGAGATCTGCGTCGGTGCCGGTACTGGCCGGGCCGGCACATTCACCTGCGAGCGCTCTTCAAGAAAACTGAACAGGCTCTCCAGGAACAACGCACTGCTGAAGATCTGGCCGAAATTCGACAACAGCGCCCGCATCAAACCCTGGCCGCGGCTAAAGGCCTGATAGAACAACACCAGGTCGCCGATCGAGCTCAAGCCACGCACGGCGCGCCATCCCAGCCAGAGCACAAGCAGCGCCATCACCACCATTGCGATCGCACTTGCCGACAAACGCACCAGGGCCTGCCAGCGCAGCAGATCGGCCCGTGCAGCGCGCAGATTCAGCCGCAACCCGGCAAACAGCGAATGGAAGTGATGCCCCAGATTGAAGAGCCGCAACTCCGACGCCGCCTGCGGAAAGGTCAGCAACAAATCGAAGTAATGGGCCTTGCGGCGATCGGCGGTGGTTTGTTCCCACCACTGGTGATAGCGCTGGTTGGCGAGCACCGTTACATACAACACCGGCAAGGTACTGAGCAACAACAACACCGGCAACCACATCCCAAACCGGGCCAGCACGGCAGCCAGCGCCAGCAGCGTAATCCCGTTTTGCAGGATACTTCCGCCATGTTCAAGCAGGGCCATCGAACGACTACTGGCTTCACTGCGGGCCCGATCCAGACGATCATAGCGACTTGGCATCTCAAAAAAGCCAGATCGATCGTGGTTGCGCGGGCGTGGATATGGCCGCTGATATAATCGTGAACGATCTCGACCTGTGTACCGCGCACCCAATCGACTACCGCCTGAACAATCTCTTGCAAAACCAAGAGCACGCCGAGCATCACCACCACATTCAGCACCGGCTGCAAAACCATCAGACTCAAATCGGCCCCAACCACATGCAAAAGCCGGTCGATCAGCATGCCAAAAAGCGTAATCGTCGCTGCCGGCAGAAGCCCCTGCACAATCAGCAGGCTGGCCCACAGCGTTGTGTGCCCAGGGGCGGCATGCCAGATCAACTGGAACGTCCGCACCAGATAGCCGGCCCGTTGCCGGGCCAGGGCGAATGTCTCGGGGAGGCTTTGACGATGAGGTGTCATCACGTATCTCTATGGCTCAATCTCAATCAATTGCCCGCTCTGTAACTGCTCAAGCAAGACGGAAACGTCGTGCATACAACGCTCGTACTCTACGTCGAACGCATTCACAATCGCCTCACACAACCGCGCAATTGTGAGTGGTACAGAACCCTTTGAACACAAAACTCGTGGGGAGTACGGAACCGCGCAAAGGGTGTAGCTGTAATAATAGGCAACCCATTGCGGAAAAACATCGTTGAAGCCGACAGTTATGCCCGGAAGAAGCGGCTAACATCACGGCGGGGGCAATAGAACATTTTGCCGACGGTCTGGCACAATTGGCCCAAAACAGGGTTCAGCAATACCCTGGTACTGGCAAAGAATCACACCCCAAACGAGATGGGCGCAGCGGATTGCTCCGCGCCGGCACGCATCTGCGCTTCCCACGACAGGGCATAAAGACCGCCGCGCGCCAGCAACTCGGCGTGTGTGCCCGACTCCACGATCCGGCCTTGCTCCATGACATGAATGAAATCCGCGCGCATGGCCGTCGTGAAGCGGTGGGTAATGATCACGGCGGTGCGGCCTGCGACAAGGGTTTGGAAGCGATCGAGCCACTCGGCCTCAGCCCACGAGTCCATAAAACTGGTCGGCTCGTCGAGCACAACAATCTGGGCCTGGCGCAGGAAGGCGCGGGCCAGGGCCACGCGCTGCCACTCGCCGCCGCTCAGGTCGGTACCGTCGGCAAAGGCCTTGCCCAGCATGGTCGTGTACTGTCGCGGTAGCCGCGCGATCACCTCGTGGGCACCGGCGCTGCGCGCGGCAGCCTCGATTGCGGCCGCATCCGGCCGGGCCTCCATATCACCGAGGGCGATGTTCTCGGCGGCGGTGGCATGGTAGCCGACCGGCATCTGGAAGAGCACCGTGATCAACCGGCGCAGTTGCTCAACCGGCAGGGCACGGATGTCCGTGCCGTCGATCGCAATCCGCCCTTCCTCAGGGTCGTAGAAACGGCAGAGCAGCTTGATCAGCGTGCTCTTGCCTGCGCCGTTCGCACCCACGATCGCCACACTCTTTCCTGCCGGGATATCCAGATCGAAGTTGTGTAGCGCGATCCGCTCGCTGCCTGGGTAACGAAAGGTCACCTGATGAAAGCGAACACCGGACTGAACCATCTGCGGGGTGGGCGCTGCAATCGCCGGGTCGGTAATTTGCGGCTGGAGATCGAGGAATTCGAAGAGGTTGCCGAGGAACAGGCTATTGGAGTAGATGCGCCCGACGCTGCCCAGCAGCCCGTGCATAATCCCCTGCCCCCAGTTGAAGATCTGGTAGAAAAGGATCAGTTCACCCAGTGTCACCTGGCTTTGGGTTGTGCGCCAGACCATCCAGACCATCGCACCGCTGATAATGAGCAGCGCGGCGACACGGGCGGCTATATGAGCGAAAGCCTGGTTGCGGGCGAGGTCGATCCGCTGGCCGCGTAGCTGACGGCGTATATCCTGGAAAGCTGCCTGAAAATAAGAACCCAGCTTGAACAGGCGCAACTCGGCTGCCGTGTTGCTGCTGGTGAGCATTGTCTCATAATAGTGCGCCCAACGCTGTTCGGCCGTGCTTTGCTCCCACCACTGGTGGTAGCGCCGGTTCGTCTGCATGACAACATACAACGCCGGGAGCGTACTAAGCAGCAGCACCAGCGGCAGCCAGATCCCAAATGGAATCAGCATCACCATCATCACAAGCATGGTGATGCCGTTCTGGAGCAAGCTGCCGATGCTCTCAAGCAGCGCGAGTGAACGACTACCGGCGTCGCTACGGGCGCGGTGCAGACGGTCATGATGCGCGGGAGTCTCGTAGAAAGCCAGGTCTACCGCGATCGACTTGGTGTGGATGCGCCGGCTGATGTGGTCGCGGACGAGCTCGGCCTGTGCCGTGCGCACCCACTCGGCCAGGCCTTCGATAAGTTGGGCCAGCACCATAAGACCGCCCACGAGCACGATCTGTCGCAACACAGGCTCGAACCGTTCCCACGACCCGTCGCTGCTTACCGCACCCACCACGCCATCTACTAATTGGCTGGTCAGGAAAACGAGGCCTGCGGGAAGCAACCCCTGGATCACCAGGATCGCAGCCCAGGCAACTGTCCACAGGGGAGCGGCAGCCCAGATAATACGGAGTGTGCGCGGCATATAGGCAAGCTGGGCCAGAGCCTTGCGGAGAGTGGCGTTCACGGTGGCGTTGCTCCTTCCTATGCCGGCTGTAAATCCTGGATGAGTTGCTCCTCAATCAAACGGACGACCGTAGGCAGCGCTTCGAGTGAGCGCGGGCGACGCAGTCGCCAGACCGGCACGCGTCGAACCAGTTGATCACACTGCGTGAAGTGCTGTGCGGTCGCGCCGGCGATCTTGAGAAAGCGCAGCGCATAAGAGTGGCTGACCAGGTTGAAAAACGCCTCCTGGATCGGCACAGGCTCGACAGCGGGCTCCGCGCCCTGATCGAGCACAAAGATCGCCCGCAACGGCAGCGGCGCGGGCGAAAAGCCCGTACCGGCACGATGCACCAACTTGTTGATGTCCGGGTGAAGCTGCGGAAGTTCCGCGGCGCCCTCGACCAGCGCAGCGGCTGCATCAGGCCAGAGCTTGACCTGTGGGAAGCCGGGGTAGACAATTGGACTGTCGGAGCCACTCATAGCAAGAGCGACGGTATCGTCGGTCAGCAAGCGGTAGCCGCAGGTATGCAGCGCAGTCGCCGTCGTCGATTTTCCATAGCCCTTCCAGCCGACAAAGGCCACGGCGCCGCCCTGGATCTCGACCGCACTGGCATGCAGAGTCAGCAAACCACGCTGATGCAGCAACACACCCAGCGCCGAGCCAAGCAAAAAGGCGCGGATCAGGCGCTCGTCGGCGCCGGCACAGGGCTCGACGATGATCTCACGACCGTGGCGCACATGGAAAGCTGCGGCATCTTCCCAGAAGAGTACGGCCTCGTCGGCACTACCGCGCACGAAGTCGCCGCCACGCCCCACTTCATCCGGCAGCCGTCGATCACACCCAGACGCACCGTTACGTCAGGTGTGCCTGCGCCGGCCATCAACTCGGGGAGCGGCAACTCGGAAGCGATAGTGAGCCCGTAAGCACTGTAGCCAGTGGACATAGAAATGTTCCTGATCAACAAGTTCCTCCAGGATAGCGGTGGCTGGAACGTACAGCCAAGGCACTATCCTGGAGGCTCCTATCCCGCCGTCACTATCGGCTGAGCCAGCCCTTACGAACTGCGATCCGTGCCATAGGGGACGGATATGGTAAACCGGCCGATGTGAAACACAAACATATCGTCGCTGCCCCGAATACCCTCGCCTTGGGTAAGTTGCTCGACGCTGCCATGAACGACCAGACGCGGAGTGGTGTAGGCCTTCTTCGGGCGCTGCTGATTCGGGATCTCCATCGATGTCTTCTCCTTCATTTGATGTTCCTAAATTGAGCTATTTGAAGCGGCGTACAGAGATTTGACTAGATCACCGGCGTTAAGAGCATCTCCTTCTGCGACGATTGCGCCTGCTCGTCGCGTAGCCACGCGGCGAGAATAAGTGAGAGCAGCAGTACAAGAAGGCCCTCGTCGGCTTTCTTGCCCTGAGACAAAAATCGCTGGTAAAGATCCCTGAGTGCCGCCACATCAACATAAGGCGCAATCACCTCGGAAGACACTTGCAAGGTCTGCTCGATACGTACCTGTTCGATAGCCAGGCCATGCCTGAAGTTGTGGCCGAGGTTGCCTTTGTCAAGGCGCCGGCAAACTACGTCGGGCAGCACATGGCTCAGGCCGCGGCGCACCATTGAGCGGTTCCAGCCCTGGCGGAACTTCTGCTCCGACGGCAGCGCCAGGGCAAACTCCACGAGCCGGCGATCCATAAACGGCAGGCGCGCATCGATGCCGAATGCGGCCACACCACGGTCGAACGCCTCTAACGACGAGGTAATCAGGCCGGTTGCCAACCCTCGATAATGCGCCTCGCGAGCTGATCGCATCGGCTGAGCCTCCTCAGCTTCGATCTGAGCAACACGCTCGGCCATACCGAAGCGCCGGGCAAAATCGGCGTTGATGAGCGGCGAAACCTGCGGCGGGATTGGCACACGTCCACGGAGGCGCCGCCACAGTGCCAGCGCCGGTGCCGGTACATACCACTTCAGACCCTCTGCCCAGAGATACCGGCGGAGCGTGGGAGCGAACGGTTGGCCGTAGAGCTTGTTGATTGCCCGTACCTCCCGTACCAACTCGATCCAGCGCCCACGGTAGGCCAGTTCGCCAAGCAACTCAAAGCCATGAGCCGCCGTCGAATCGCCCATAATCCCGTCGAGAAGCACCCGTATCCCTGGCGGTTTGCCTGCTCCCACATCGCCCAGTTGACAAACAGGTTTGGCGCGAAAAACGGTTCATCTTCGTGCCTCAGCACCTGAGTCAGGTCACCAAGCGGAGTCACCTGGTCGCCATGGGTAAAGTTCGCCACGAGATCGCCCTGGTCCAACACCGCATTGATGAATGGGCGCTCGTCGCTCGCTTTCACTTCGTCAAAAATAGCTGAGAAAGTCTGAATCGGATCCAGCCCCTGCTCTCGGGCGATGCTGCGCGCCACACATGTGATCGAGGAGGAGTCCAACCCCCCGCTCAGCATCGAGCCAAGCGGAAATGCACTCCGCATGCGGCAGCGCACCGCCTCGGTGAAAACGGCGCGATAGCCTTCGGCGTATTGATCGTCCGACTTCAGGCGCAGTTCGGGGGGTAACTCCAACGCCCAGTAACCCCAGGTGCGAACCTGCCCATCCCGGACAAGCAGGCAATGGCCGGGCGGCAGGCGCACAATATCTGTATAAAACGTGCTCACCCTGTCTTCGTGAAAGACCAACAAGTAGTCGGCGATTTTGGCCTTATTGATCCGGCGCGGCACCTCCGGCAGTGCCAGCAAGGCCTTGATCTCGGTCGCAAAGGCAAAGTAATTGGGTGAATAGTGATAGTAGAAGGGCCGTACCCCGAAATGATCCCGCGCACAGAAAAGCGTTCGCGCCCGCTCGTCCCAGATCGCGAAAGCAAAATCGCCGAGCAGATGCTCGGCGCAGCGCTCGGCCCAGCGCTCGTAAGCGGCCAGAATAAGCTCGCTATCGCCGATGATGCCTGGCTCGCGGTCGCTGAGTCCCAACGTAGAGATTAACTCAGTTCGATTGTCGATCCGCGCGTCAGCGGTGATCACCAGGCCGCCGCGCCGGTTAACCAGCGGCAAGCGCTCGTAAAGCGACTCCGGCGTTGTCCACAGCATCTGGTGGCCAAGCCCGGCGCCATTACCGCTCCAGGAACCCGAGCCGTCAGGGCCGCGATGGGCCAGAGCATGCGCCATCTGCGCCAGCTTATGCTGATCGACAGGGCGCCCGTCTCCATATACAATGCCGGCGATTGCACTCATGGCTTATCTTTTTAGAGGCGGCAAAACACTATATTGCCCAAGCGAGTCCGATCCACCGATGATTACGCTGCCGCGATATTCCACCCAGGCGTGGGCGTGGAACTGCCCCTGTGCATCCTTTAGAACCCCTATCTGAAGGCGCGTCACAACCCCGTAGCGGCGCAACAGGACACGCGTAGCCAGGGCCTGGGTCAGGCATGTCGCAGCGGGCACAAGACGACTGACGGAACGCACCGCCCAGACAACATGCTGCACGAAGCCGGGATCTGCGGTTGCAGAAGCGGCGGGAGGCGGTGTCAGCGACGCCAGCAACGGCTGCCAGATACGGAACGGCAGCACCGACAGCGCAAGCCGAATCCAGGCGACAGTCAGCAGACTGTGTAGCAGCAGTTGCTTATCCGCTAGAGAGAACTGGAGAAATTTAAGCAGTCGAAGCATCGCGGATCTCAACTAGACCGTGGTCGGCAAGATCTCGGATCAGTGCATGCACATCGCCTTCACATTGTTCGCGAGAAACCTCGTATTCCGCCGTCACTGCATCACAGAGGTCGATCAGAGAACGAGGTTGCTCCAGCAGACCCCAGATAAATGAACCGACCGGATCCAGGCCGTAGTAGGTGCCGTTCTTGAGGCTAAGAATAACGAGTTCTTCACCCATATGCGAGGAAATCTGCTCCCCCGTAGCGCTGATCACCATCGTCGAATGCAGTGCCGCAACAGCCACCACAACACTCCTTCCAGGGCACATAATCGGATGCTTGGATCGGAAATGCCATTCACAATATGATAAGGAATTGGCTCATCCGTTGCATCAACAGAACCGACAAAGCGGGCCGGATGTTCCGCTAGCACAAAAGGCCTGGAAAGCTGCGCGATTGTGCCCGTTGGGTGGCACAAATGTGCCTACGACAGGCATAAAAAAGCGGCGCGATTGCGCCGCCTTCTCATGCTCAGACTATAAAAAATAAGTACTTATTCCAAGTTACCCGGCACTTAATGGAACCATGCCGCGCCGATACGCGTACACCACCAGTTCCAACCGGCTGCTCACGCCGATCTTACTGAAGATCGACGAAAGATGGTGGCGCACCGTCGTCTCGCTAATCGAGATCCGCTCGGCGATCTGGCGATTCGACAACCCCTCGGCGATCAGTTGCACCACCTCGTGTTCGCGCTCGGTCAGCGAACGGATCTTTACCTCTTCGGGATCGACTGCATCGGCATTGCGCCGGCCTGAAATATCGCTCAATAAGTCCGCGATCATCGACCGATCCAACCACGCCTCACCGGCGTGTACTTTCTCAACCGCCAGGAGCAAATGATCCTTGACCTGCCCCTTTGAAACCAATCCAACTGCTCCGGCATGGATCGCCTCGCGATGGGCCTGCCGATCGGCCAATCCCGTCAGCAGAATCACCCGTGCTTTCGGCTGCAGATCGCGTAACGGCTCAAGAAATGCCAGCCCGCTCTCGCCGTTCAAATCAAGGTCGAGCAGTACGACATCGATTGGCTCATGTTCTACAGCCTCCATTGCCTCCTGTACGCTCCCGGCTTCGGCAACAACCCGAAAGCCGGAACGCGATTCAAGGATCATCCGTAACCCGGTGCGAACAATTGTGTGATCATCAACCAGCAGCAAACGAATCGGGCTGCGGTGACCGGCGTCCATGACTCCCCCTTTAATCATGTGCGTCAGATCAGCGAGCCGGCAACGAGCGCGTTACGGGCCGGCAAATCCTGTCCGCCTGCACAGCGAACATTGGGATGTATCAGGAGATCCGATTGTAGGAATATGAGTTCGATGCTATGTCAGGAGCGTAGACCTTCACAGTGACCCCGAGCCGTGCTTGCGGCGGATGCATACGCCGTTATGACGGCAGTAGTACCATCTGGTGAAGGTAGTGGCAATAATGTGCGAAAATCCCAACAATAATCTTTACCTGACGGCTCACCTCAGATGCCTTACTCCGACCATGCACAAGTTCAACCGATCAGGAGTAAGATGAAGTACGTCAATATACATTGTGCTCAGCTCGCGCTTCTGAGCACTTCCCCATCATTGGGATGTACTGTGGGGCGAAGTATAGCACAGCCACATTACTCTCACTAGTACAACGCCCTTACGAAATTGTCATTTGCGGGTTTCACGCAGAAAACCCGTAAATAACGCCCTCTAATGCGCTAGTACGATTCGGCCACGGCGCTGTTAACTAAATTTTACCGGCTTGCCAGTCACAGTGCTGATTATTATAATAGCCACACATCCCGCCACAAATTCCGACAACAATTCACACTAACGCGACTCAATCCGTGGCTAAGCCCGCGTTACGCGGAGGTTCCTTGCGATCTATTCAAGCAGCATTTACAGTTTTGCAACGACGCGAAAAGGCCCAACCCTATACCCTGGGGTTAATGGCCTTTTTTGCAGTGCTCTGGGTTGCAGCTCAGGTGCATAACCGGCTGTACCCAGGCGATGGAGATCTGTGGTTCGCTGCGCAATTCCTCGCAGTTCTTGTCACACCACCATTATGGCTTACCTTTGCCTTCAATCTGAGTCGCTACCATTATTTCAGTAGGTGGGAAGCGGCTGCGCTGGTTGCGCCGTCGCTTACGCTGCTGATCGCGATCATTCCGTCAACGCAGCATCTGATCTGGTCGATGTGGGCCGTTGAAGGCGGACAACTCGCCTTTCATGGCGGCCTCTTGCTGCGTGCCAATATGCTGATGTCGCACCTCGCACTCCTGGCGGCCGGCCTTATCATCGCTCGCCGCAGCCTGTATTGGTTCGATGGGAGCGACCGCACTCGTTTTGTGATCCTGACCCTGGCGGTTATTCCGTTATTAAGCAGTATCGGTTATCTGGCATTTGCCCCATCGCCATTCATTGGGATGGAGCCGCTGCCTGTGATGACGTTCGGCTGCGCCCTCGGGTTATGCGTGATTACCGAGAAGCGCTTTGCCGTATTACAATCCTCCCAACAAACACAACCAAATCTGCTTGCGGTGATGAGCCACGAGGCCCGCGCGCTGATCAATGGTATTGTCGGTGTGTCCGATATTTTGGAACGAACCCGGCTCAATTCGGAACAACAAGCGCTGATCGGTATGATGCGCACCAGCGGCTCGACACTTCTCCATGTTGTGAATGATACGCTCGATCTGGAACGGATCGAGGCCGGCAAACTGATGTTACATTCCGCACCTTTGCGTATTCGGGATTGTGTTGAACAAACCTTCGAGAATATCGCCGTTCAAGCCCTTACCCGGCGGCTCCATGTCGGCTATATCATGGAACCCGCTGTCCCGGAATGGATTATCGGCGATGAGCGCCGGATCAGGCAGGTGCTGTTGAATCTGGTCAATAATGGCCTGAAATTCACGCAGCAGGGCGGGGTGCTGATCCGGATCAGCGCTCAGCCCACAGCCGGCAATCAGATCTGTTTGTGCTTCGCCGTCAGTGATACCGGAATCGGCATCCCGCTCGACAAGCAGGATCAACTGTTCACACCGTTCGGCCAACTGCGCTCCAACAGCGGGCTTGATGCGCTCGGCAGCGGGCTGGGATTGACGATTAGCCGGCGGCTGGCGCAATTGTTGGGCGGCACACTCACCCTGGCCGCCAGTTCCGCCCAGGGATCCACGTTTCACTTCGAGGTGCCGGTGATAACCGCCGAACAGCCTTCCATGAGTATGCAACCGGTCGCTAAAGCTCAACGTATCCTGCTCTGTGCAGCCAGGTCGCCGGTACAGGCGATGGCAGTGGCGACGGCCCAGCAAGCGCAGGCTCAGGTTGTTAGCTGTTGCGAAGCGGCCGATGCTGCGGCATTGTTGCACCTGGAAGAGCCGTTTGATCAGATCTGGGTCATCGAGGACGCTACCGGGCAGTACTATGAACGCCTGCTGCGCCTGCTCGATCCGGTAACCACTCCGCCGATGCTGGTGATAAGCTGGGCCGACAGGCAGGATTACAGCACGTCGCTATTGCAACCGACCGTGCTGTATCAACCGCTGACCAATCAGGCGCTGCTGTCGGTGTTGGGTGACGGAGCGGAATTGGACACGGCGGAACCCGCACCTTCAACCGCCGCCGAAATACCGGATGCGGATTGTCTCAGTATTCTGGTTGTAGACGACGACGCACTCAATTTAAGTGTCGCCCGGTTCATTATTCAGAGCTTCGGCCATCGGGTTGATGTCGCAACCTCGTTTGAGGCGGCGCTCCAGGCATTGGCGGAACGCAGCTATCAGGTTGCGCTGCTTGATATCCATATGGGGTTGAGTGACGGTCGCGATCTGGCATTGTTGATCAACGAACAAATTCCGGCCCCGCAGCGGCCGTATCTGGTTGCATTCAGTGGGCTGTCGGCCGAAGAGCAAGCCCCGAGCTATCAAGCCGCCGGTTTCAATGCCTGGTACGAAAAACCAATCACAGCACCGAAACTCCGCCAGTTGTTGGCCGATTATCGGCAACATTGTGCAACAGCGGAGCCGCAGCCGGCGTACGATCCAGGTGCAACAGCCGAGCCGCAGCCGGCGTACGATCCATTCACCGAGCAAGCCGCGATCGATGAGCGTAGTTGGCGCGAGTTCACGGCAATGTCCGGAATCACTCCGCCTGTGATTCAGTTGTTCGTCAACGACTATATCGCCGATACCGATCAATTGCTTCGTGAGATGCGCAGTTCGCTGATGAACGGCGATATGGAGCGGATCGCCCGCGCCGCCCATAAGCTCAAGTCGAGTAGTGCGATTGTGAGCGCAAATCGGTTGGCTGATCTGTGTCACACGATCGATAGTAGTCGTAACGACACTTCCAACTACGCCCATACCCTCAGCATGATCGAATCCGAATATCAACGCGTGCGCGCTGCCCTCGGGCAACACCATTCGATCTAGCCTTGCGCGTCCTATTCGCCCATCAGCGCTGCGCCTAATCGCCCCAATTGTACCTGGTATGCCGCCGGCAGTTCGGGATGCAGTTCGAAGCGATTACGCTCGAAGTATTGTACGCTGCGCTCCGCTCCACCTTCGATCGGCTCAGGCTGCGGCTCGCTGATTGGGTAGCCGAAAACCGCCAATCCACCGTTGCGCTCCCAGAACGCCCGAAACGGCGGGCAGAGGCTATGGCCGGTTTCCGGGAAGTACCGGCAACCGGCTGCCGGCGGGCCACTCACCGTCGGCAGGCTGCGCCAGTCGATCCCGCGCCGCGCCAGATATTCAACCCCTAACAAACCAAGCTGGACATCGTATGGCGGCGGATTCTGCGGATGCAACTCGAAACGATTCCGCTCGAACCACTGCACCAGATACTCGCCACCGTCGCCGCCGCGCTCACGGCGCTCGGCACTGATTGGGAAGCCAAATACCGCCAGCCCGCCGTTGCGCTCCCAGAAGCGCAGGAATGGATCGCGCACACCAAATCCGGTCTCGTTGAATTGTACCTGGCGCCGGCTTGACTGGCGGACATACTGCGGCGCAACCTCGATGCGCAAACTTGCGCCGGCGCCGCTTAACGCCTGCTCGTTGCCGTCGCGGTTGATCAGCGTTGCCGTAAGTGCGGGATTCAGCGCCAACTCAACCTGACGCGGGCCACGTAAACTCCACAGCACATCGACGCTGCCGCCGTCGCTGAGCACAAACTGGTGGTGGGCGATGTCGCCGGGCCGGTGCAGCGGCCCAGTTCCGCCGTAGCGGGCGAACTGCAAAAGCGCCGACATGGTGCCGTAGGCGAAATAGGCCGGTTTGGGACTCAGGTCGTCGTTCAGGATCGCCGCCGGCCCCCAGGGCTGCTGGCTGCCGTCGAATTTGTCCTCAAGCTGGAAGTAGTTGACGTGATCGACCCCGGCCGCCGCCGCCAGGATAAACGTCCGCACCATATAGTTGGCCTGCTCGTCGGGGCTGCGGGCGAAGGAAGCAGGACATGCGCCGCCACAGGTACTCCAGCCGACTTCCGTAATCCAGAGCGGCTTGCCGCCGCCGCGGGCTGCGATCCAGCGCTTGGCCAACTCGATCCGACCGGGAATCGTCACATCGAAGCCCTCACGCGGATTGATCAGCGCCGGGTTGTCGGGGGCATGATCGATCAGCCAGGGATGGATGGACAACACATCGAAGCTGTCCCAACCCGCCAGATCCACGACCCGATCCATAAACCCGGCCTCGCCGATCGCATCAAAGGTATAGACACCGCCATTCAACACCGTTGCCGTCGGGTCGGCGGCTTTGATCGCGTCGTAGCTCAGGCGCAACATCTGGGCGTAGGCCGCCGGATCGGCCTTCGGCAACCAGGTGCCGGCCTTGTCGGGTTCATTCCAGATCTCCCAGGCTGAAACACGCGGCGAGCCGGGCGCATCGCGGTGGCCGTCGCCGTCGTAGCGTTCAACCACGCGCGCCGCCCAGCGTGCATACGCCCCCATATCCGTCGGCGCACACCAGTACTCCGGCTCGCCGGTACTTCGCGCATAGGCCACACAACCAGGATCGCGATACTCCTTCGGAGTCGTCAGAAGCATCCCGATCACCTCGATCCCGCGATCCGTCAACGCCGTGAGCCGCCGGTCGTAGAACAGATTGGAATCTTCGCGGCCCCAACATGCCCAACAGATCTCCTCGCGGGTCCAGCGGGCGCCGATCGCCGCGCCGCGATCGATCAGCGCAGCCGCCTGATCGTCGCTGCGTTCCTGACCGGTGATGTACATATTCAAGCCGAACAACGAGTTCGCAAGCTGCGGCGCAGCCTGAACCGGCGCGGGCGCCGGAACTGCGAACGAAAGCAGCAGA
>JAAUQO010000161.1 GCA_012032775.1 Oscillochloris sp.
GGCTTCGTCGGTTCTCGGTTCTCGGTTCTGGTTCTCGGTTCTCGGTTCTCGGTTCTCGGTTCTCGGTTCTCGGTTCTGGTCGGATTACTATAGTTGATGCCTTGATACTGGGAGCTGGTTTACGCCTTACGCCTCACGTCTTATGCCTACTACCTATGGAGTCTCCGTTGTCCTCTCAGCGCACGATTGTTGCTGCACCGCCGCGCCCACAACTGCGCAAGCGTCTGCGCGAATTGTCGATCTGGTTATTTGCCGCGCCGCTGCTGGTGTTCTTGCTGTTGCCGCTGCTGGCGATGGTACTACGGCTCGATTGGCGCCATTTTTGGACGAACCTGCTGAGCAATGGCGTGCTCCAGGCGGTCAGCCTTAGTTTCATCACCACCATGATTGCGACGGCGCTGACGGTAACCCTCGGTACGCCGCTGGCGCTTGGATTGGCCCGGCGCGAGTTTCGCGGCCGGATCGTGATCGATACGCTGATCGATCTGCCCATGATTTTGCCGCCCTCGGTGGCCGGAATCGCCCTGTTGATCGCCTTCGGCCGCCGCGGCATGATCGGTGGCCCATTGGCCGATCTCGGTATTCAGATCGCCTTCACCCAGGTTGCGGTGATCATGGCCCAGTGTTTTGTCGCCGCCCCTTATTATGTCAAGTCTGCCACAGCCGGATTCCGCAGTATCGATCGCGAATTGGAGCAGGCGGCGGCGCTTGACGGCGCGAATCGCTGGCAGGTACTGCGTATGATCACGATTCCATTGGCCTGGCCGGTGTTATTGGGTGGGGCGGTGATGAGTTGGGCCAGGGCATTGGGCGAGTTCGGGGCGACGATTATCTTTGCCGGGAATTTGCCCGGTCGCACCCAAACGATGCCATTGGCAATTTATCTCGGCTTCGAACGCGACCTGAACCTTGCGCTGACACTGGCGGTGATTCTGCTGGTGATCTCTTTCGCCGCCCTCGCATTGGTGAAGGGCGTCTTGCATCAGCGGATTGGTGTCTAGGGCGCGGATCCCCCTGGATTGACAGGTGCGCGCCGCGCTGCTACACTCGCGCCGCTGATCATGCATTGTTGCTGATCGATGCCTCGCGCCTCCCAGCACGCCTTACACCTGGACAGTGATTGCCCATGATCGCCTATATTGCGTATCCAACCAGTCTGGCTCTTCAGTCGGCCAATGCCTTGCAAACCTTTACCACCCTGCGAGAATTGCGGGCGCGCCGGCCCGATACGGTGGCGCTGATTCCGCGCTGGGGTCGTGAGCCAAGTCGCTTCAGCGAGCTTGGGGCGGTTCATTTGCCGCGCCCGGCGATCGGCAAGCTCTCGCGCTTGCACAAAAGTACCCTGCTCTACTACCTGGAGCATAGCGCCTTTGCGTTGATGACGGCGGCATATCTGTGGCCGCAGCGGCACAAGCTGGAGGCAGTCTATGTGCGGCAGGTGATCTGCGCAGCCTGGTGGGCCGGGGTGTTTGGGCCATTATTGGATGTGCCGGTGATCTATGAGGCCCATGATCTGGAGTCGCGCAACCCTTCCCGAGCCAAAGAACCCTGGGCAACCGGCCTGTTGCACCTGATCGATCGGGTGACACTCACCCGTACGGCGGCGGTCGCATCATTGACCGAGGATTTCCGGCGCTACCTGGCCACGATCGGCTGGCGTGATCCGGCAGAAGTCGCCGTTATCCCCGATGCCTACGACGCGCAGATCTTTGGGCCGCAGGATCGGGCCGCATGCCGGGCTGCATTGGGTTTGCCTGCCGAGGGCCGCTTGATCGCCTATGCCGGGATGACCTTCGCCCACCGCTGGCTGGATGGTTTATTAGAGGCGGTGGCGCAGGTACGCCGCACCCACCCCGATCTGGCATTGCTGTTGGTCGGTGGCCGTGATGCCGAACGGGCCGCGCTGACTGAACGGGCGGCCGCACTCGGCATGCCGCTCGGTGGTGCGCGCCCGCCCATCTATGTGCTTGAGCCGCGCCCGCAATCCGAGGTTGTGCATTATCTTGGCGCCGCCGATGTACTGGCGATCCCCGATACCGTCACTGATCTGACCGCATCGCCCTTGAAACTTTTCGAGTATCTGGCGCTGGGCCAACCGC
Organism: Oscillochloris sp.; assembly: GCA_012032775.1. Taxonomy (GTDB): domain Bacteria; phylum Chloroflexota; class Chloroflexia; order Chloroflexales; family Chloroflexaceae; genus JAAUQO01. The sequence continues at coordinate 2,100 of JAAUQO010000161.1, forward strand.
TGGTGCTGCCGCAGATCGCGGCTCTGGCCGAGATTGTGCCCGATAGATTGAGTTTCAGCTTCCCACGACGCGATCCTGGCGCTCTGATCGCCGCCCTTGAACGCGCGCTCGCCGCCGCCGATGATATGCAGGCCGCCGCCGCTCGGCATGCACTCGCCCAGGATCATACCTACGGCCGGCGGGCCGAACGCATCATCGCCCTGGTGGAACAGGTACGGCCCTGAAGCAGAGTGAGGTTGCCGAATGTCGCTTTTGGAACGTCCCTACGCGGATTCCGACCTGCCGCAGATCCAGCAGACGTTGGCCGAATGGATCCGGATCGCCGGCATTTGCGGCTACTGTCATATCGGCGATCTCGCCCATCGTATCTACGCCGGAACCACGGCCCATGTGCCGCTGGGAGCACAAGTGCGGCTCTGGCACGCCGGCGAGCAACTTGTCGCTATTGCCATCTGTTTCCGCTTCGAGGCGGCGTTCGACGCCTTTGTTGATCCGCACTATCGCGGCAGCGCCGGCGAGCGGATGATCCTGGCGGCGGCAAGTGCGCATACGGAACAACTGATTCTGCGCCATGCACCGGCCAATCTCGCCGTTATCAGCGATGTGTTCGGCTGTGATACGAACCGGCAGGAACAGTTACGTCAACTTGGCTTTCGTGCGTATCGCCAATGGGACAATCTGGCCGAGCGGCGGCTTGATGGCGGGTTGCCGGAATGGCGTGTGCCGGCGGGGTTTAGCCTCCGCACCGCAACCATGAGCGACGCCGAGCAGCTAGCGGCGGTGCGAAACGCGGCCTTCGGCGGCACATGGAGCGGCGCTGCCTACCAAGAACGCGTGATGCTGAAACCCGGCTATCAACCCGAGCGCGAGTTCATCGTGACGGCGCCCGACGGTCGGATCGCCGCGTTCAGCATTATCTGGCTCGACCAGCGAAACCAGACCGGCTTGTTCGAGCCGGTCGGCACGCACCCCGCATTTCAGCGCCGGGGATTGGCCCGCGCCCTGATGGCGGCGGCACTTCGGGCAATGCAACATGCGGGAATGACGAGCGCTCTGATCGCCTACAATGCCGAAAACCAGGCGGCCCATCAGCTCTACACAAAACTCGGCTTCCAGCAGAAAGATAGTACCCTGGGTTACGAGCGGCCGCTGAAGCCGTAACATTCCGCACCTGGCCGGCATGGGCAAGAGTTTCCGGCTATCGCGCAACTTTCGCAATACATCGGCGTATAATGGTGCAGAGACGAGGCTTTGTGCCAGTGTTACGAGGTGATAGTTATGCCTTTTTGTCCTCAATGCGGCGTTGCGAACCCGGACTCGGCCCGCTTTTGCGATCAGTGCGGCGCAACGCTCATTCCGGTTCCGGCGCAACCGGCTCAGGCCGCGCCACAAACAGCCGCCGCCCCGACCCATGCGGGCGCCACAGCTTCGGCCGGCCCCGGCACATGCCCACAGTGCGGCACAACCGTGATTCCAGGCGAAGCATTTTGCGACAATTGCGGCGCAGCTTTGCTCGGTATGCCGGGCACAATTCCGCCTACCGCCGCGCCGAATCTGCCCTACAGCGGTGTGCCGCCGCAACCGGTTTATCCGCCGCCACAGCCGGTTGGGCAGCCGCCGGTGCAACCGCCTGCCGCTGCACCCCAACCGATTGTGACACCGCCGATCGTGACACCACCGGCGCCGGTTGTGCCGGTTCCGCCGCCGACGCCGGTGCGCAGTGGCCTGGCGCCGGCCACATTGATCACGCCAACCGGTGCGCAGATTGCGCTCCCTGCCGCCGCCGAAGCGCTGCTCGGGCGGGCCGATCCAGTCAGTAACTTCTTTCCCGATCTGGATTTGACCACCCACGGCGCATTGGATAACGGCGTCGGCCGGCGCCATGTGCGGATCTTCATGCAGCGCGGCCAGGTGATGGTTGAAGATCTCGACAGCACCAACGGCAGCTTTGTGAACGGAGCGCGTTTGGCGCCGCGTCAGGCGCGCCCGCTTCAGAACGGCGATGAGTTGCGCCTTGGAACCCTGAATCTGCGCGTACAATTGTAGGCTTCTAAAGCAAAATGCCTGATGCGTAATGCCTGAACGCGCTGCCGCGCGGCTCGCCAGTCCGGTATGCGCTCCCGGATCAGGCGTTGTGCATACCGCTCTAGCGTTTGCTGCGTACGTCGTTTGCCGCGTACGCAGCGGCGAATAACCGTATGGGTACACGTCCACTTGCCTTGCCGGTCGATTACTACGAACTGCTGAACCTGGCCCCGGCCCACCTGTTTCCGGTGCTGCCGCAGCAGGTTCATGGGCGCGGCCGTGCGCCCGAGCCACAACGCCTGCCGAGTGAACTACTGGCGCCGAGTGCGGTCGATGAGGCGGCGATTCTGGCCGAGCGCAATGCCTCGGGTGATCCTGCACTCAGCCCATCGGCGCGGGCGGTACGTTTGTTGGAGATCGAGATCGGGCGGCGGATTCTGCGCGATCCTTCCCGCCGTAACCGCTATGATGCGCTGCGAATCACACCGGGCGGCGCAGCGTCGCGCGGGGATCGTTTGCAGGCATTGCGCGAGTTACAGCAACAGGTGCGTGATGAGATCCACCGTGAGCAGGGCGATCCACTTGCCGTGGCGGATGAGACAAGTGCCTATGCACTTGGGATGGCGGCGCTGATGAGCGGCGATTATGCGCAGGCCCGCGAGATCTTGCGCCGCGCTGCCGCTATTCAACATGATGCGGCAACGGTTCAACTGGCATTTGTGCGGGCGACGATCGCGGCGAGCGATCCGCTCACACTCGGTGAGTATGTGTTGCGCGAACTGGCCCAGGCCCTTGAACGAGCGGCAAGCGCCCCTGAGGCGCATGCGCTGCGCCATCTGGTTCATGGCCTGCAAGCGCGTGAGCGTGGCGATCGCTTTGGGGCGCGCAAAGCATTCCAGGCAGCCGTCGCCCAACAAGCGAACCTCGCCCCGGCCTGGCATGGCCTGGCGGCGGTCGAATTGGCCGACCAGCGCTTCGAGGCGGCGTTGGAAGCGGCGCAACAGGCGTGTAACACCGATCCACGTAATCAAGCCGCATGGTCGATACTGGCGGTTGCCGCGCTGCGTCTGCGCCGGCGCGACCGGGCGATCCAGGCGGCCGGACAGATCGCCAACCTGCGCGGTGATCCCTGGACGGCCGCTCAGGTGTTGCGCGAGTTAGGCGCCGCGTGAACACAGTTTCAGCGAACCGATCCTGAAAGGACATTGCAGGATGTGTCAGCCGCTTCCACTCGCTGCGATCGCCGCGCTTTATCATGTTTCGCCCGCCCAATTGCAACCGGTAACGGGCGGTCATGTGTCGCATGTCTACGCATATAGCGACGAGCAACGATCCTACATCTTACGGATCACGCCGCCCAACCCCGATATCGATCTGCGGGCGATGCGGGCCACCCTGGAATGGTGGGCATTTCTGGCTGCCCAGGGCGGGCCGGTTCCGCGCCTGGTCGCTTCGCGGAACGGCAACGTGATCGAGGTGGTGCAATCGGGCGATCAGCACTACATCGCCGGCGCATTTGAAAAAGCGCCCGGAGTACTGGCGGAAGGCATGGCGCCCGGTGATTGGAGCGACGAACTATTTCAGGCGTTGGGACGTACGGTGGGCCACTGTCATCGCCTGGCCCAACAGTATGAGCCGGCCCGTCCGGAGTTCAGGCGTCCGGAATGGGATGCGAGCGGAAACTGCTTCAACCCGCTTGAGTCGCTGGACGACGCCGACGAACGTATTCTGGCGGAGCGAAACCATGTGTTGGCATCCATCCAAGCGCTGCCGAAAGATCGCGATAGTTATGGCCTGACACATCTGGATTTGCACTTTGGGAATTTCTATGTCGATGTCGCGCAACAGCAGATCCTGCTTTTTGATTTTGATGATTGCGCCTATGGCTGGTACTGCATGGATATCGCCATGCTGTTGTTTGACGTGCTGGTTGTGTACGACGGCTTGAACCCGCTGCAATTCGGCGAGCGATTTTTGGAGAATCTCCTGCGCGGCTATCACGTAGCGGCGCCGCTTAGCGAATTCTGGATCACGCAGTTGCCGCACTTTTTGAAACTACTGGAAATCGGTATCTATCTGATACTTGCCCCAGGCTACGATCCGGCAAGCGCAGATGCGTGGGTCAGCACGTTTATGCCGGATCGGCGCGACCGGATTGAGCACAGGCGAGCATATGTTGATCTGGACTTTGCGGCCATCTACCGCAGGGCGATCGCAGCCCATGGGTAGTTGGCCCGGTTGGGCGACTAACTCGTTGCGGCGAAACAGCCTTCCGAGGCTGCGATTTCGCGCATCAATTCCTCTGAATCGACGGCATAGCAGGTACTGGTTGCAAATGATTGATCCGGGTAGGCGACGCTCACCGCGACTTCCAGGCGCTCGCCGACTTGCAGATTCACCGCCGCAGAATCGACGCGCAACGCTAGTGGTTCACCCTCCGCGCAGGCCACATTTTCGTCGAACATCGCCGTACCCTCGGTCGATCCCGCAGGTGATGCGAGCCGAATGCGTACCTCTGTCGGCGCCTGTGTGGTTGCGGCGTTGGTGCAGAGCGCCGAGATATACCAGCCGGCTTGATCCCGATCAAGGACAAACTGTACCGGGTCGATCACGGTGACGGTGTGGGGAATATCGATCGCCCGACCTTCGGGTTCAGCAGTTGCGCAACCGGCGAATAGAGCGCCCAACACAGCTACGAGCAGGGCCACAACGATCGGCCGGCTTGTGAACGATTGACTGATCACAGCGTTCATGCCCTCGCTGTAGCACGGGCTATGCCAGGAGAAATGTGGGGAAGGGAAGCTGTTGCAGGTATGCGTGAGGAGGTTTCGACATACCCATGGTACCACATACCTCCAGCGCCCGACAAGGGTCAAATGTCCGATGCTGGTTCGTAGCGCGTCGTGTATTCTCAAGCTACCGCACAGATCGCACGAGGTGTTTCGGCCTGGCGTCGAATGGGAGGTGCAGCATGAGGTATGGCTCCGCAATGCCGCGAGCTTCGCAGCCGGGTAGTCCGGAGGAGTTGCAGGAGGTTTTGCGTGATGCGGAACGCACGATTCGGGCATTGGAACGGGCAGCTGTAAAGGCCGAGGCGCGCTATCAGGAACTGGCCCGCGCCTATGCAAAGACAGTCGAGAACCTGACTCAGGCCAACAGTAGCTGTAGCGCCCTGGAGATCGAGCGTGATATGTGGCGCGAACGAGCCGAGTGTCGCCCGACAGTGGCGTCGATCAGCGCCGGCGCTATGCAGCTTTCGTCCGCCGAGATTGCGGCGCTGCGAAAGGCGATGGCGCGGCTGCACCATCCTGATGTCGGCGGTGATGCGGCGCGGATGCAAGCCTGGAACAGCTTGCTTGATTCATTGGAACGCACAGCCGAGTGAACCGCAAATGGCGTGTTATCTGCGCCGGCATGCAGAAAGGATTCCCCATGGCCCAGGTGCGGATCTACGGCCTGCGCAACCAACTCGCTTCACGCAAGCACGCGCTTTCCGACGCAATTCATATGGCACTGATGGAGAGTTTCGAACTGCCGCAGGAGAAACGTTTCCAGCGCTTCATCATGCTTGAGCCGGACGAATTCATCTTCCCGGCCGACCGCAGCGCTGCCTACACCATCATCGAGTTTTCGATCTTCGCCGGGCGTTCGCCCGCAGCCAAGAAAAAGTTGATCACCAGCTTGTTTCGTCTGGTTGCCGAGCAAGCCGATATTACGCCGCAGGATCTCGAGATCACGATCTACGAGACCCCGCCGGCCAATTGGGGCATTCGCGGCAAGCCCGGCGACGAATTACAGCTCAGCTACACAATCACGGTGTAGGCTGCCCATGCAGTGCGCCTGAAGCTTTAGCCCTGAATGCCCATAGGGCTTGACAGCCGAACCGACATCGATTATTATCGTAGCATCCTATTTTATAGGATGCTATTTTTATACCGGAAGTGGTGCATGATATGGCTGGACATCCTTCATTTGTGCTGAAGCGGACATATCTGGCGATGCGGAAACGGATGGATGAAGTTTTGCAACCACTCGGACTGACCGCAGCGCAGTTCGACATTTTCCAGCAACTTCTTCATGAAGATGGCCTGGAGCATCGTGTGATGCAGGAACGGCTTGGGGTGACATCGCCGACACTAACCAACATTATCGATGTTATGGTTGAGCGTGGCCTGGTGGAGCGCCGGATCAGCCCGGTGGACGCGCGGGTTAAATTGCTGTTTCTGACGCCGAAAGCCCACGATCTTCATGGCGAGCTTGGTGTCGCCGGCGAGGCATTTGTACAGACGATGTTTGCTGGCTTTTCGCGTAGTGAAACGGCGCTCTTTATGGACTGGCTTGAACGCGTCACGCGTAATTTCGAAGCGCCGGATTTGCAAGCACCGGAATCATCGACGCCCTGAGCATGTCATCCATCAGCTATGGAAGGGCCTCGTTCACGGGAATACATAGCTTCCTATAATATAGGCATCTATAGGTATACGTAGTCATTCAGGAGGAGACAATGCATTTCATAACGCACATTTGGTAAGCATGCCGATCACATTCTTCACGCTGGCCGTATGCACCGGTGTCGTACTGTTACGCACCCTGAACCGGCAGCGTCGGTCTCTTGCAGTGTGAGTTGAACTGATAGCCAGGAATGATGGTTCCAGCAAAAATCAACAGGAGCAAGCACATGAATCAGTCAATGCAGGGCAAAATCGTGGTGATCACCGGTGGTACGGGCGGAATCGGCAAGCAAACGGCGATCGGGCTGGCACGGCTCGGGGCAACAGTTGTGATCACCGGGCGGGATCGCGGGCGCGGCGAAGCGGCGGCGGATGAGATTCGCCAGGCGAGTGGCCAGGTGCAGGTAGATCTGCGCCTGGCCGATCTGGAACAACAGGCTGAAGTTCGCCGATTGGCCGCAGAGATTATGACAAGTTACCCACGCATCGATATGTTGATCAACAATGTCGGTTACCTTGGCGCCGAACGCCGGGTTACCGTTGATGGGATCGAAACGACGTTTGCGGTGAATGCCCTGACGCCGCTACTTCTGACGGAGTTGCTGCGCGAACCATTAGGAGCGAGCCAGGGGCGCGTGATCAATGTCACCGGCGGTATGCCGCGTGGGCCACTCGATCTGGGCAATCTTCAGTCGGAGCAGCGCTTCGTTGGGATGGAAAGCTATTCGCATGCCAAACTGGCCTTGATGGCTTTGAGTTACGAGCAGGCCCAACGGCTGAACGGCACGGGAATAACACTGAATGTGGCCTATCCCGGCGGCGCTGCTACGGCTATGACGGCGGGAATATCGCCGGCGATGGTTCCCGGCTGGATGCATCCATTCTGGCCGCTATTCGGCCTGATCATGAGTAATGCCTCGCCGGAACGAGCCGCTCGCTCATCGATCTACCTGGCATCTAGCCCGGAAGTCGCGGGCGTAACCGGCACCTATTTTAATACCAACAGCCGGCGCAGCGCCTGGCCGAAGCCGGTTCTTGATCGCGAATTGCGTCTAAAACTCTGGAAGCGAAGTTGGGAATTGCTTGGCGGCAGCGCCGAAATCGTTGATGATCGGCACCGATCGCTGCTTGCAGACACCGTTTGAATTCGAACAAACACCCGGCGGACTTTGGCACATTCCCGACAAAGTCCGCCCGCCGCTGCATCACGGCACCGGCAATAGTTGAAAGCGCAGGGTTGCCGGGCGTCCGTCGCTGCCCTGCTCAAAATCGTCGGGGATGATGGCGCGCGCCAGCCTGCGCCGCCTGCAAACGCAATCTTGTACCAGAGTTCGTAGGCTGCGGCGCTGCTGCCGCGGAGATCCGCCGGCCCGGCGACAATCTCAAGCAATGCAAAGCGCTCGCCTGGAGTTATGTCAATTTCTTTCAGCACGTCGGCATCAACAGATGGTGCGGCGCGCAGGGTGAGTTGTTGCGCCGGTGGTGGGTTGGGCACCAGTACCTCGCCGAGTGGGGCGGCGGCGGCTTCGGAGAACATGCGCCCATTGATCACATGGAGCGGCGTGCGCCAACCCTGAGCGCCGGGATGATCGGGTGCGTCGATCGGCCAGTAACCCGGCCCGGGCGGGCAATTCACCCCACAGCGGAAGCCATAACGCGGATCGGCGCCATTCACTTCGTTGGTCGTCAGAAAGGTGCGTACCTCGAAATGCAAATGGTCAGGCACGGAGTCGCCGCGCTCCAGCACGAACCCCAGAATTGTGCCGCGCTCAATGGTCTGCCCTGCGACGACTTCCACCGCCGGATCGAGATGACCGTACATCGAGTAGAGTTCGCTGCTGTGGCGAATGATCACCACCCGGCCGGGATAGTTCGAGCCGACATAGACCACATCTCCGGCGGCGATCGCATACACCAACGCACCGGCAGTTGCGCCGTCGGTCGCATACCAATCCTCGCCGGTATGCCAGTAGCCGGGGTTGTACCAGGTGTTCTCGGCAACATAACTATGGCGGATGTAGAATTCATCGCCGGGGACGCGCTCCGGCCGGCCGATCGGGTAACTGAAACGCGCTTCAGGCGGCAGCGGAGTTGCCGTGGGCGGCAGGGGAGTGGCAGTCGGCGGCGGGGTTAAGCTCGGCGTGGCGCTCGGCGCGGGTGTGGCAGTTGGGGTGTTCGTAGCACGCGACACAGCCGTATGTGTCGGCGGCGGGACATTCGTTGCCGCAGGCTGCGGATCAGCGGATGGCGCCGCCGCCCGACAGCCGTTCAGCGCCAGGAGCACAATAAGTCCAATCAGTTGACAAAGCCTGAGATGCTTCATAAGGGCGATCCATTGTACACTGAAGGTCGCATCGGGGGTAACACTCAGCACATTCAGGTAGATCACGGCGCCGATCATGCCGGTGCCGAAAGCGCAAAGCACATAGACAAACCACTTGAGACGGCCCGTATCGACGCCGAGGCTGGCCGCCGCCACGTCGTTATCGCGGATCGCCGTCAGGGCCAGGCCGCTGCGCACCCGATGCATCGCCCCTACGGTTGTTCGACGATCATCGCGATGCCCTGGCCGACGCCGATGCACATGGTGGCTAAGCCGAATTGCACGTCGCTGCGGCGCTGCATCTCGTGGACAAGGCTGGTCAGGATGCGGGCGCCCGACGCACCCAACGGATGGCCGAGTGCAATTGCGCCGCCGTTCGGGTTCAAGCGCGGATCGGCGGGATCCATGCGCCATTCGTGTAATACGGCCAGGGATTGGGCGGCGAAGGCTTCGTTTAATTCGATCAATCCGATGTCGTGCATACTTACGCCGGCGCGCTCCAGGGCTTTGCGCGTCGCCGCCACCGGCCCGATCCCCATGACGCGCGGCGGTACGCCGGCTACCGCCATGCTGCGGATGCGCGCCAGAGGCTTGAGGCCATGGCTTTGCGCGAATGCCGCCGATACGATCAGTAGCGCGGCCGCGCCGTCGTTGAGTGAACTGGAGTTCCCGGCGGTCACACTCCCACCCGGCTTGAAGGCCGGTTTCAGGCCGGCGAGTTTCTCCAGGCTGGTATCGCTGCGTGGCCCCTCGTCCGCATCCACGATCCGCTCGCCCTTGCGCTCACGGATACTCACCGGCACCAACTCATTGCTGAAGCGCCCGTTCGCCATCGCGGCAAGCGCTTTTTCGTGGCTCGCGAGCGCAAAGCGATCCTGTGCTTCGCGCGAAATAGTGTAGGCAGCGGCGGTATCCTCCGGCGCCGGTCGTCATTCGGCAAGATGTGGCGTTCCGCTACCAGATTCTCGGCCGTCATGCCAAGCGAATCGGTATGGCCGAGTTGTTCCATCTGCGGATTCACCAGCCGCCAGCCGAGGGTGCTATCGTACAGCGTGGTGTGGCCGGTCGGGAATGCACGATCAGGTTTCGGCATGATGAAGGGCGCCCGGCTCATCGATTCAACCCCGCCTCCGATGTAGGCGTCGGCCTCGCCAAGCATGATCGCACGCGCAGCCTGGGCCACCGCTTCAAGCCCCGAGCCGCAGAGCCGGTTGATGGTGCAGCCGGCGATCTGTTCGGGCATGCCGGCCAACAGCAGGGCCATGCGCGCGACGTTGCGATTGTCTTCGCCGGCCTGATTGGCACAGCCAAGGAGCACATCCTCGATTGCGCCGGCCTCGATATCGCTGCGTTCCAACAGCGCCCTGAGCGTCAATGCGGCGAGATCGTCGGGCCGCACACCGCTTAACACGCCGCCGTGGTTGCCGATTGGGGTGCGAACCGCGCCGACAATCCATGCTTCATGTGGCGATATGTTCGGCATCGAATATTCTCCTGCGCCGAGATGGGATCTCGGCGCTTTTGGGTGTTTTGTGGGGCTACGCGCCCCACTCCCGCTTCCGCTGTGCTACGGGGCTACGCGCCCCGCTTCCGCTATGCTACGGGGCTACGCGCCCCGCTTCCGCTTCTGCTATGCTACGGGGCTACGCGCCCCGCTTCCGCTTCCGCTATGCTACGGGGCCAGCACGCCCGTTCCAACGCCATGAATCCCCTCGTCACCTATGGGTTCTGTCCGCCCATGAACGCCAGAGGGGCGGGCCGCCGCCCCTCTGGACTCCCCCGGCGAGGGCTTGCGCCCCTTCGAACCCCAAAGCTGAACGCGTTCCCCGCTTGCACTGCCGGTGGTGCATGCCCTGCATGCGCTTACGCGCTCACGGCTCCGGCGGGTTTTGCCGCCTTCCCGTTGCGCCTTGCGCATTTGCCTATGGCCGCCGCCCGTGGTACGCATCTGCGATCAGCACTTTTGCGCTATCGATGTCAAGTGTTCGTGGCAGATCAACGGGCAAATGTTCAACCAGCAGTGCCGCCGCAGTGTCCAGTTGATCGCCCGGCATCCCGATCGCACTGAGTGCGATCGGCGCCCCAATCCGCGCCGCCAGATCATAGATGGCGGTGGCCGCATTGTTTGATTGGAGCGCCGTAGCGATTCGTGCCATCGCCGCAGGTATGGCCGGCGTCAGATAGGCCACGGCATGCGGCAAGATCACTGTATGCAGGTCGGCATGCGGCAGATTATAGGCTCCGCCGAGGATATGGCAGATTTTATGATGCAGGCCGGTTCCCGCCGCTGCCAGCGCCGCACCGGCCAGGTATGCGCCGTAAAGGGTTTTGCTGCGCCCTTCCACGTCGGTTGGCTGTGCGACAACCGCCGGCACACCGGCAACCAGCGCCCTGATGCCTTCCTCGGCCATCAGATCGGTGACCGGATTGGCGCCGGGGCCATAAAACGCCTCAACACAATGGGCCAGGGCGTTGATCGCACTCGGCCCGCTGATCTGCGCCGGTAGGCCGAAAGTCAGTTCGGGGTCATAGATCACGACGCGGGGCAGCACATTTGGTGAACGGCCGGTCTGCTTGCGTTGCCCGCTGGTCAAGCCGTAGATCGGCGTCATCTCCGAACCCGAGTAGGTGCTCGGAACAGCGATGATCGGGAGTGGATTTTCAAGCGCGATAGCCTTGGCCGCGCCGATCGCCGATCCGCCGCCGAGGGCTAGAATGGCGTCGGCCTGGAGTTCACGGGCGGTGCTGCGGGCAGCTTCGGCCACCTCAATCGGTACATGCACCCGCACATTGGTGAAGGCGCCGGCCACGCGATCGGCAAACGGCGCCGTGAGTTCGATCGCCAGCGCACTATCACGCCGGCTGGCAATAACCAGTAGCCGTTGCGACTTCAGGCGCTCAACCTCGCCCTGAAGCCGGGTGCGGCTGCTGCCGAGGCCGAACACAATCCGGCCCGGCAAGGCGTCGTAGGTGAAGCCGTTCATACAAAATCCCTCCGGCGTGCGGCGAGCGTACGAGCCTGCAACTTGCGCAGCACACATGAACAAGCGCCGCAATCGCCTCGCTCAGGCTGGTCGGCTTGCGCAGCATGCACTCTCCTTCGCAACATCGGCCCCGAATCAGGCCATAACAACGCCCACCAGCGCCATACGGTCGCCGGACACAATCGTCGCAATTACCACATTATGTCGGGTTACATTCGATCCAGGTATGAGTTACATTCGGGTTGTGAATATATAGCAATCCTACCAGAACCGAGAACCCAGAACC
>JAAUQO010000162.1 GCA_012032775.1 Oscillochloris sp.
GGGCCGAGGTCGCGGAGCGCGAAATGCGTCGCGGGGCAGGCCGAGGGCGGCGGCGCCGAACAAGGATGAGCGCAAGAATGCGCGGCGAGAGATGTGAGGAAGTGTTGCCATAACACAGATATTCCGTTCAAATTGCGGCCGATGCGTGACGGGAGCAAAGAAATCCAGGCCCGTCACGCAGCGCACGATGCACCGACAGCCTCACGCGCCATGGCGCGGCTCATAATGCAGAGCGCGCTGGAGAGCCACTCTTGATCGAGGCGCTCCATGGGAATGCTGCTGCATGCCCCGGCCTCCCAAATCCGCTGCCGGTACTGACGAAGCCGGTCGGGCAGCAGCGCGACCACCCGCGCACGTGGGTACTTGGCAAACACCGCACGTACCAGATTGGGCGATTCTGCGCCGGCCAGTTGCCAGTCGAGCAGGATGACATCGTCTTCGTGGAGGGCGACACGCTGCAGCAGTGTTTCGACATTGTTTGTGCTGTCGGCGCTGACTTGCAGCGGTACGAGCTCAAGGGCCGCAGCCAGTAGCGAGCGCAACAATTCAAGCGTCGCCGGATCGGGTGTGGCCAGTAGGAGCCGCATATGCTGCTTCCCTTCACGAAGAAACGAGAAATCCTGGCCGCAGGATACGATGTACGGGCTGTTGGGGCTATCAGGGGAAGTGTGATAATTCCGGGGAATTTTTCCTGACACGAGTGGCGCGGTGAAAAGCATCGCGCCACTCCTGTGGAAGAAGCTCTTTTGTTGTCGGGTTTTGGCAGCTTCGCTGCCAAAACGTGACAACGGATAGTCTTTATTAATCGATCAGGCCGCGGTTGAGGGCATACCGCACAAGCGCCGAGCGGCTGTGGAGGTCGAGTTTTTGCATCACACGGGTGCGATAGGTTTCAACGCTTTTCGGGCTGAGGCCGAGTTGATCGGCGACTTCGGCGGCTGTGTGGCCTAAGGCGATCAACTTGAGGACTTCCCGTTCGCGCTCGCTAAGTTGATCATAGGCATCCTGGTCGGGGCCGCCGCGCAAATGGGCCAGATAATCCTCCAAAACCAGCTTCGCGGCTGAGGGATACAGGAATGCGCCGCCGCCGGCGACGGTGCGGATGGCATTCACCAGTTCGGTGTCGATCGTGGATTTGAGCACATAGCCTGCGCCGCCGGCCTTGAGTACCGGGAAAAGATAGCGCTCCTGGGCGTGGACGGTGAGAATCAAGATCTGGGTTGTGCTGCCGCTGTTGCGAATCCGGCGCGTCGCCTCCAACCCGTCCATATTCGGCATGGAAATATCCATCACCACCACATCGGGATGCAGTTCTTCCACCAGGCGCAGCGCCTCGACGCCGTCGCCGGCCTCGCCGACCACCGTCAGATCCGGCTCGGCTTCGAGCATGGCCCGCAAACCGCGCCGCACCACCGGATGATCGTCGGCCAATAATAGGCGGATCGGAGAATCCATACGTTCACTCTCACGCTATGCAGCATGCTGCATTCAGAATTACGTATTTGCGCCGGGCACCCGCGCCACGATCCTGGTTCCGGCGCCGGGATGGCTGGAGATCGCCAGGGTACCGTCTACCAGGGCCAGGCGCTCGCGCATGCCGCGCAGGCCAAGACCACTGGCACTAACGGTTGGATCGAAGCCCTGTCCATCGTCGCTGATCTCCAGGGCTAACCAGACACCCTCGCAGCGCAGGTTGATCATCACATGGGCGGCATTGGCATAGCGGGAAACATTGGTGAGCGCCTCTTGCACCACTCGAAAGCAAACCAACTCAACCTGGTGCGGCAGACGCAGCGAGCGACATTCGGCATAGAGCGTGGCGTGCGCCGTGCCGGCGGCGTTGAATTCATCAACCCGCCATTCCAGGGCCGCCAATAATCCCAGATCGTCGAGGATAGTGGGGCGCAGTTCCAGGGCCACGCGGCGCACCTGCTCCAGGGCGCCGGCCGTCAGTTCACGCAACTCGCGGGTATGCTGTTGGGCCGCCAGCGGATCATCGGCGCGCTCCAGCAGCCTGATCCGCACCAGCAGCGACGTAAGCGCCTGAGCGGCTTCGTCGTGCAGTTCGCGGGCCACCCGCTGCCGTTCGTCTTCCTGAGCCTGTAAAATTGCGCCGGAAAGCTGGTGCAACTGGCGGGCGTCGTGTTCAAGTTCGTCGAGCATCTGATTCAGGGTTTCGGCCAGGCGAGCAAAGCGCTCGTCGTCGCCGGAACCGATCACGGCGCGCACATCACGCCGGCCGATCCGCACCGCATCAACCACCGCCTGCACCCGATCGAGCGGCGCCAGGGTGATGCGAAGGGCGAAATAGTTCACCACCCCGCTTAACAGCAAGCCAACCAGCATAAACGGCGCGATCAGTTCATAATGAACATGCTCGGGGTAGGCCCGCACATGCCAGACAACCACGATCGTCCCGAGTATGGCACCAAGGGCGACGATCGCCGAGTTGACCAGCAGAATCCGGGCGAGTAAGGGCAACCGGCGCAAGCGAATGCGCAGCCCGGCCGGCATGGTGCCGATCTGTGTACGTGTTTGTGGCGATCGAACCGCCATACCCGATCCTCAATAGTCCTACGCCGCGTTGCGCAGGCCGATCATGATTGTATATGTTTGTGACGACAGGCCCAGGAATGATTTATTTACGGAGAAAGAGGATCCGGCCACTTGAGGAAGCAGCGCCGGATACGACATTTCTCAGGGACACAACAGGCGCTCCAGGCCGATTACACGGCGAGTCGCAGCGTGACGATATCGCCCACGTTCAGATTCTCGGCTTTTTGCACATTTGCCCGAATAGGCACAATATAGCCGCCATCCTTGGGAAACAGCGATGTCTTCCAGGCAGTGTTGCCGATCTGCACATTGGCCGGGATCATGCCCCAACCATAGGTCACGGCGCCGGAAATGGCCCTCAACTCGTGGCATAGCTCGGCCGGAACGGTGACGAAATGATGCGGGGCCGGACCACGCCAATACCAGATTTCAGCCCTGAACTCGATTTCCATCGTCATCTGTCTTTCTACCGAGCAAGCTCCCTATCTGGAAGCGGGCAGAAGATTAAAATCGCAGTCCCGAATGGATCGCGCACCAGGCTGTAATGCACCGGCTCATACATTATCTGCTTGCTCGGCGGGGTAACGACGACTCCACCTGCTGCTGCAAATGCCGCGTGGAGCCGTTCCACCTGCTCAGGGGCCTGCATCGCGATCATCACTTCCACATTTTGGGGAGAACCGGATGAACCTTGCAGCAATGTAAGCCAGGTATTGCCTATCCGCCAGCCGCGCGTATTGTCGCCTTCTTGATACTCAGGTGAGCCTAAAACTTCTTGATAGTACGCGACGGCTTCGGAAAACAGCGCGAAATACAGCGTTAGCCCATGTAACCCGACAAATGCAAAGCGTGGCGGCGGCGGCGGCTGGGCAAAGAACTGTTGCCGATAAGCGTTGAAATCCATACGATTCCTTTCATCAGCTAGAGCTGGTTTTTATGCCGTATATTGGCGGCAACGCCGTTACCATACGGCGCAAGGCCGCTGCTTTCCGCGCTGCCGCAGCTGAAACAACGGCTTGCTCCACACATATGTTCGTATAGTACCGGGTTTGTCAAGTGCGGAATACAATTGCGGCAAAGCCTTACACCCAACATCTCCATTGACCGGGTACAAGGAACTGGTATCATACGCACACAAGTTGATTTCACGGCTTCCGTATCCTGTATCCTGTATCCTCCAAATGACTTCACCTATTCTGATTACCGGCGGCAGCGGCTTTATTGGGCGGCATCTCGCCGCGCGACTGATGCAACGCGGCCATCAGGTTCGCCTGCTGGGCCGCAACTTCGCACCGGTGGCGGATCTGCTTGCGGCGGGCGCAATTGCCGTACCTGCCGATCTGCGTGATCGCGCGGCCGTGATCGCTGCCTGCGCCGGCGTTGATGCGGTCTGCCATGTCGGTGCGCTTTCGGCGCCCTGGGGCCGGCGTCAGGATTTTTACGACATCAATGTGCGCGGCACGCAGCATGTGATCACGGGCTGCCGACAGCATCCGGTGCGCCGGCTGGTGGCGATCTCGTCGCCGGCAGTTGTGTTTAGCGGCGACGATGTGCTCAATGCGGTCGAAAGCATGCCCTACCCGCGCCAATTCACTTCCGACTACGCCTGGTCGAAGCGGCAAGCCGAAGAACTATTGCGCGGCGCAACCGATCTTGCCACGGTGATTCTGCGCCCAAAAGCGGTGTTTGGGCCGGGCGATCGGGCCTTGCTGCCGCGCCTGATTGCGGCGGCACGGGCCGGCCGGCTGCCGCAGATCGGCGACGGACGCAATCTGGTCGATCTGACGTATGTGGAGAATGTGGCGCATGCGATCGAGCAGGCATTAGTGTCGCAGGCCGCAGTCGGCAAGATTTATACGATCACCAACGGCGAGCATGTGCCGCTCTGGGATCTGTTGCGCAACGTGTTTCGGCGCCTGAATATCCCCGACCGGATGCAACCGGTGCCGATCGGCGTGATGCTGGCGGCGGCGGCATTGATGGAGACGCAAGCCGCATTCACCGGCCGCGAGCCGCTGCTCAGCCGTTATACGGTGGCAATTCTGGCCCGCACACAAACCTACGATATCACAGCGGCCCGGCGCGATCTGAACTACCATCCCGCCATCTCGGTCGCCGAAGGCGTCGAGCGCACCCTGGCTCAGGTAGGGTAGCGGAGACAGGCATAGTATTCGGGTAATCACCCAAACACCCAAAACCATGAAAGCAAGCATATGAATCCCCCAACCGTCCGGCTCCGGCTGCTCGACACCGGCTACTGTACGGCCAGCGCAAGCCATGTGTTGCGTGGCGCCCCCAACCAACAGATCACATGCCACGCCCTTGTGGCCCTGATCGAACACCCGATCTGCGGCCCGGTGCTCTGGGATACCGGCTACGCGCCGCGTATCTTTGAGGCGTTACACCCATGGCCGTTCTTGCTCTATCAGTACGCAACACCATTGCACCTCGATCCGGATCTTGCGGCGGTGAGCCAGATACACGCACTCGGCATCGATCCCGCCGCAATCACGTATGTGATCGTCTCGCATTTTCACCTCGACCATATCGCCGGGCTAGCCGACTTTCCGCAGGCTGCCATTATCGCCGCTGCCGATGCGATCGAGCATGTGATCGGCGTTGATGGATTCGCCGCACTGCGACGCGGTTTTGTGCCGGCGCTCATGCCGGCCGATTTTACCCGGCGCGTGCAACCGATCTATCGCTTCGACGGGCCGGAGGTTGCGCCGTTCGGTCGCAGCCACGATCTCTTCGGCGACGGCTCGCTCGTGTTGGTGCAACTGCCCGGCCACGCCCGCGGCCAGATCGGATTGTTGGCGCATACGGCATCAGGCCCGGTATTGTTGGCCGCCGACGGCGCCTGGCAAAGCCGATCGATTCGCGAGCAGCGGGGGCCAGGCGCACCGGGATATCTGATCGCCGATAATCCACGAGAACTCGACGCAACCCTGGCGAAATTGCACCAGTTCGCCCAGGCGCATCCCGAAGTGACGATTCTGCCGACCCATTGCCCTGAGAGTTATGCGTTGGTTGGGAGAACGATGTAAGTGCAAATCGCGCTGCTCGCCCTCGGTTCACGCGGCGATGTCCAACCGTTCATCGCCCTTGGTTGCGTGCTCCATCGCGCCGGCCACGCTGTGCGGCTGATTGGACTGGCCGACTACGCCGATCTCGCCGCCGATTATGGCATTGAGTACCATGCCGTGGTTGGTGCGGCCCGCGAACTAATGGATGTTGAACTGGTTTACGCCGCCCTCGACGCAGCCGGCAAGCGTTTGCCACTTGATTTCGCGCGGCGCTTTGTGGCACAGATCAGCCCGCTGATCACCCGCCTGTACAGCGACTGTCTGGCTGCATGTCGCAACAGCGACCTGCTGGTTGCTGCGACACTGGGCATGTATCCGGGGCTGTTTCTGGCGGAAAAGCTGGGCCTGCCGCTTGTGCCGGCCCATTTCCATCCTCATGGCATAAGCGCCGTAATGCCCGATCTATCGTTCGCTGCGGCGCCGCCATGGATGCCGCTGGGCCGGTTGTACCACCGGCTCACGCACCATCTCTCCGCGCACGGACTCTGGCAACTGCTGCGTGGGCCGCTGAATCGCGCCCGACGCGAAGCACTTGATCTTGCGCCGCTCTCGATCCCGGCGCTCTGGCGGCAGGTGCGTCGATCTGCGCCCCTGAGCCTGTACGGCTACAGCGCCATAGTGGCTCCGCCGGCAAGCGATTGGCCGGCGCAGCGCCGCATCACCGGCTACTGGCTGCTCGACAAACCAGGCACGTTTCAAGCACCGGCAGATCTGGAACACTTTCTGGCCGCCGGCGAACCACCGGTCTATATCGGCTTCGGGAGTGTGTTGGCCGGGCGTAACCCGGCCGCGATCACGGCGCTGCTGGCAGCGGCGCTGAGTCGGGCCGGCGTGCGCGGTCTGATCTATCGCGGCGCCTGGGGCGATCTCGCGCCCGAGCCGTTGCCGGATCACATGCTGGCGATCGACGCGATTCCTCACAACTGGTTGTTCCCACAAACGGCGGCGGTGGTTACGCATGGCGGCGCGGGAACGGTTGCGGCAGCATTGTGCGCCGGGGTGCCGATCATTACCGTGCCGTTCTACGGCGATCAGCGTTTCTGGGGCCGCCGGATAGCCGAACTTGGCGCCGGGGTGCCGCCGATCCCACGCGCCGGATTGTCCGTCGAGCGCCTCGCCGCCGCGATCCGGCGTGCGATCAGCGATCAAGGTATGCGTTCCCGCGCCGCCGTCATCGGCGCACATATCGCCGCAGAAGACGGCCCGGCCGTAGCGGCTGCGGCGCTTTTGCGGAAATAGTAAAACCGCCCGTTACCTGAACAACAAAGGATCAACCAATCTATGCTGCCCATCACCATCGCCGGAATCGGTCACTATCTCCCCAGTCGGGTCGTTACCAGCAACGAGCTTGAAGCCGCATTCGGCCTCGAACCAGGCTGGATCGAGCGCGTCACCGGCATTCGCGAGCGACGTTATGTCAACGATGAAACCACGGTCGGTATGGCGGTTATTGCCGCCCAGCGGGCGATCAGCGCCGCAGGTTGTAGCGTCGGCGACATCGATCTGATTATCGGCGCATCAAGCGCGCCGCAGCAGGTGATCCCCTGCACCGCCGCCTTTGTGCAGCGCGCCCTCGGCGCACCCGACGGCCACAGCGCATGTTTCGACGTGAATGCGACCTGCATCAGCTTCCTGGTGGCGCTGCAACAGGCCGCCCATCTAATCGGTGCCGGCGCCTATCGTACCGCACTGATCTTCAGCAGCGAGATCGGCACCCGCTCGCGCAGCACAAGCGAACCGGAAAGTGCGGTGCTGTTCGGCGATGCCGCCGCCGCAGCGATTATCACCCGGACGCCCGCCAACGCAGCGAGCGCGATCTGGGGGAGCAAGATGGTCACCTTTAGTAGCGGTGCTGAGCTTACCCAACTGGTCGGCGGCGGAACCCTGCATCACCCGAACGACCCACGCACCACGCCGGATATGAACGAATTCCAGATGCGCGGCCCGGCGGTATTTCGTATGGCCGCCCGCACCCTCGGCCCCTTTCTCGACAGCTTTTTCGACGATCTCGGTTGGGATCGGCGCGACATCGATCTGCTGGTGCCGCACCAGGCCAGTAGCCATGGCGTCGGTTTGCTCACCGCGCGCCTTGGGTTCACACCCGCGCAGATGTATCTGAACCTGGCCGAGCGCGGCAACTGCATCGCCGCCTCGATCCCGTTGGCACTCTCCGAAGCACTGGCGCAGAAGCGAGCGCGGCGCGGCGATCGGCTGTTGTTACTCGGCACCGGCGCCGGAATGTCGATCTGCGCCGTGGGCTTGACATACTAAAATACATGCAGCATGCACCGGACAGCATGTATTTGAACACTCCATTCCAACCGGCGCACCGCGCCCCGCCTGGTTATTCCCGGCCTCCAGCGGATGGTTCCCAGGAGTGGCGGCAACGCGCCCTGATCCCTTGCAGCCGAACCGCGCGGCAACGCGCCCTGATCCCTTGCAGCCGAACCGCGCGGCAGCGCATCAAGCCTCAGGCATCAACCCGCAGGCATCAACCCTCACGCATCACGCATCAACTCTCAGGAATCACGCATCAGGCATCACGCATCAACCCTCAGGCATCACGCATCATGAACAAACTCACCCAATCGCTGATCGATCGCACCGCATGGGTGCTGACAGTAGTGTTCGCACTCGATCGGCTGCTGAAACTAGCGGCGATCGTCCATTTCTTCCGCCGCCCACGGCCTGGGGCGCCGCCGAGTTGGCCGGCGATCACACTGCTGTGTCCGATCAGCCGCTCGCCGAACGATCTACGCCGGGCCTTACGTGCCCGCGCCGAACTTGAGTATCCCGGCCCGCTCACCTGCCTGCTGATCTGCGACACCGGCGACCTCGTATCACAGGCGGTCTGCCGTGAACTGATCGCCGCAAATCCGGATTGGCAGGCGCGGCTGCTGCTCACCCGGCCCGACGGCGGTGTCGTGGCCTCGAAGATCGCCAAACTACAGGTTGGCCTGGAACATGCCGCCGGCGACCTGTTCTGCTTTGTCGATGATGATGTAACCTTGCCCGCCAATGCCATGCAGATCCTGGCAACCTACGCGGTTCAGCCCGATGTCGGCGCAGCCTTCGGCCTGGCCCATTACACCGCCTGGACGAGCCTGGCCGAAAGCCTGATGAGCGGCTTCGTGAATACCAATGCGCTGTTCAGCTATGTGCCGATCAGCTATCTGGTTGAGCCGTTCACAATCACCGGCCACTGCTTCATGCTGCGCCGCGAGGTTTTTAGGGCGGTCGGTGGATTGGACGGCATGGCCGGGCGGATCGACGACGATCACGAACTAGCGCGCCGCCTCCATCGCCATGGCCTGCGTAATCGGCAAACCCCACTGATCTACGCAGTTGAAATCGCCTCGCCACCCTGGCCGACTACCACAATCAGATCCGGCGCTGGCTCCTTATCCCGCGCCAGACCATGGTGCCCTTTCTTTCCGGACGCGAACGTAGCGCGCTGTTCCTCAGCAGCATCGGCACGCTGCTGCCGCCCATACTGGCAATTGTAGTGCTGCTGAGCCGCCGCCGAGGGCCAATTGCAGCCCTGTTGCTCAACCTGCTGCAATTCAGCCTGTCGCAGGCGATCATCGAGCATGTCTATCTGAGGCGACCAATGCCGGCCCGCCGCTGGTGGTTGCTGCCGATTCTGGCCTGGATCACGCCGCTGCATAACCTTGGCGCCGCCTTCGGCAGCGACACGATTGAATGGCGCGGCCAGCGCATCAGGATCGCGCGCGGCGGACGCTTTACCGTTATCGACGGCTGATATTTCCGGCATAATTACGTCCCACCCTTGCCCTCCGTCCATTTTTCAGCTATACTACCAACCAAACGATTGGTTGTGAAGGAGATTGGCGGCAATGGAGATTCACCCGACGTTGTATGTTGCGGAGCGCAGCGCGTGGCGGGCGTGGTTAGGGGCTAACCATGCCACAACCCCGGCGATCTGGTTGATCAGCTACAAACCGGCCAATGGAAAAGCCAGTGTTCCGTATCTTGATGCGGTTGAAGAAGCGCTCTGCTTCGGTTGGATCGACGGCATCGCCAAGCGCCTGGATGCCGAACGCATGGCGCAGCGCTTCACTCCGCGGCGCCCCAAAAGCCACTGGACGGAACTGAACAAACAGCGCGCCCGCCGCCTGATCGCGGCCGGACTCATGACTGAGGCCGGACAACGGGTGCTGCCTGATCTTTCCGTGGCGGCATTTCGCATCCCCGCCGACATTCTGGCGCAACTCCAGGCCAACCCGGAAATCTGGGCGCAATTCCAACAGTTTCCCGAAACGTATCAACGCATCAGGATCGGCTACATCGAAGAGATGCGCCGGCAACCGGCGGTGTTTGCGCAACGGCTCAACCATTTCCTGCACAAAACTCGTCAGGGCGTGATGTTCGGCACCTGGGAGTAGTGCAAGGCGTGTATTCCTAATCAGGAGGATCTATGATCACGCAGGACGTACCCAACTCTTCATTGGCAATCCGACAGGCCGGCTACCCCGACAGCGCATTTCTGGCCTGGTGTTGTTTCGAGGCTTCGTCGCCGGCGCCCGGTTTCTCCTACTGGGATCCCTTGTTGGAGGGCTTCAACACACCAACGCACGACTTCCTACAGGCGGTATTTCTGCGTGATGCACTGGCCTGGGGCCACTGTGCTGAATTTATTTTGGTAGAAGAGGCCGGCAAGCCGATCGCCGCCGCAGCGGGCTTTGCGATGGATCAGAACGACTTTCGGCCCTTCCGGCTTGAGCGCTTGCCGGCTGTTGCCGCAGAACTTGGCTGGAACACAGCCCAACTTGCGCAATTCCAACAGCGCTACGAGGCAATCTGGAGCGATCCGCGCGATCAAACGCTGGCGCCGTCAGGTTCGTGGACGATCGAATGCGTGGCGGTGATCCCGGCAGCCCGTGGCCGCGGGGTGGCGCGCACCTTGCTGCAAGCCATACTTGCCCGCGGGCGCGAACTTGGGCATCAAACTGCGGGCATCGCCGTCACAATCGGCAATGAGCCGGCCCGCCGCTTATACGAGTCACTCGGCTTTCAGCTTTACCTTGCCTACGGCCCGGCCTATTTCGCGGGCGCATTTCCGGGTACAATCAAATACCGCCTGCCCCTTGGGAGTGATGAGCCAGGTCAGGCGTAGGTTTTGGAGCGAAGCCTGGATACACCAGCCAATCAGGCCCGCGAGCATGTACCGGCGGCGGCGAAAGCTGTTTCGCCGCCAAGGGCTTCGGCCCGCTGACAGTACGCCGGATTGCGGCGCAGGTCGGGATGCATCATTCTTCGCTTTACCACCATGTTCCGGGCGGCACAGTCGATCTGTTCATCGAGGTGATGGAGCAGATCTTCGCCCGCGATCAGGCCGGGCGCAATGCGATTATCGCCGCCCAGGATGCCGATCTGCGCCGCCAACCTTACACCGTCGCCGACTGATTGCTGGCCCAGGCACCGATCGACATGATGCGTCTGGAACACGTCGATCTGCCGGAACTCAATCCGACACAACCTGATCACCTGATCGCCGGCGCATCCATGGCGCTGCAAGAAGCATTGATCGCAGTTCTGGCGGCGGCACAGGCGCGCAGCGCGATTCAGCACGACGATTTCAATTTGATCAGCGGCGGATTGACCGGCATAATCCGAGCCTGCCAGTCGTCTCCGAGCAGATCGCCGGCAAAACCCGCTCGCACATCCTGATCGATTTCTTTCTGGATGGCCTGCGTCCGCGAGGGAGTTTGTGATGAGTCGCCTGTTCTATGGTTTGGCTGCCCTGATCTTCGGCGAACGGCTGCTTAAATTGCTGGCGGTGCAGCGCTTCTTCCGGCGCTCGCCGCCACCAGTGCGTCCAGATCCCGGCCTGGTCAGCATCCTCCAGCCGATCCTCAGCGGCGATCCGGCATTGGAGCCATGCCTGGAACGCAACCTCGCCGCGCGCTCGCGTTACCGGCGCGAATTCATCTGGCTCATCGACAATGATGATCGCGAGGCCCAACGGATCTGCGCCGAGCTCGCTTCCAGGTATCCCGGAGTCGCAATCACCATCGTTGTATTGCCGCCGCCGCCGGCCGAACACAACCCCAAACTGGCCAAGTTGATCGCCGGCATCAGCCACGCTCAGGGCGAAGTGATCTGCGTGCTTGACGACGATACCATGCTGCCCGACGACGGACTGGAAACCTGTTTACCGCACCTGGATCAACCCGGCGTCGGCCTGGCCTTCGGCCTGCCCTACTACACCAGCTTCGACAATGTCTGGTCGAGCCTGACCGCTTGCTTTGTGAACAGCAGCAGCCTGATGACCTACATCCCCTTTGCGCTGTGCTACGAGCCGGTGACGATCAACGGCATGTTTTACGCCCTGCGCCGCAGTACCCTCGACGCGATAGGCGGATTCGCCGGGCTTGAGCGGATCGTCGCCGACGATTTCGCAGTTGCCGCCCGCGTGCGCAGCCACGGCTATCGCCTTGCGCAGACAGCATTACGCCACCCGATTCGCACCACCGTCAGCGGAGCAGGCCATTACTTCAGCCTGATCCAGCGCTGGCTGATCTTCCCCCGCGAGTCGCTGATGCGCCACCTGAAGCCCCACGAGTTGATGATCTTCTATGCACTTGTTGGCGTGCCGGTGCTGTTTCCCTGGCTCGCCCTTGTTCTGCCCAGCATCAAACCCGGTGCAGCCATGCGCCGTATACGCATGGCGTATTTTGCGCTCAGCTATGCGATCTTTGTGTATCACAACCATGCCTACCTGAACTCCGCCGTACCCTGGCGACAAACCCTGCTATTGCCGTTGGTGCAAGTGATCTTGCCGGCGCAGTTGCTGGCGGCGCTCATCGCCCCGCGCCGGATTATCTGGCGCGGCCACATCCTTACCATCGATCGCGGCGGAAATCTGCGCTTGCTGAAACGGAATGCATAACCTGGTTTGGGCCAACGAACCGCCCGATCGCGGGGTCATACTCCCGCGCAGGATCGGACGGCAAACCAGAAAAAACCAGGGTTTGAGCGATAGGAATGCGGTGAACGTGCTATACTGGGGGTACTTCCGCTCAGAGGTATGAGGAATGCCCTATGGCACGCTGGTTTAATGTCGCCGGCCCCTGCCGGCCCGACATTCATTATATGCTCCCGGCTACCGCACGATTGCCGGATGTGATGCGCTTGATTACGCAGCAAAGCTATTTCGTGTTGCACGCGCCGCGCCAGACCGGCAAAACCACCGCCATGCTCAGCCTCGCGCAGGAACTCACTGCGAGCCGACAATATACGGCTGCGGTTCTCTCCGTGGAAGTCGGTGCGCCATTCAGTGACCATCCTGATGCGGCTGAGTTGGCGATCCTTGATGCATGGCGCGGTGCGATCATGTGGCAATTGGCGCCAGATCTCCAGCCGCCTCCCTGGCCCATAACCGAGACTGGGCGGCGCATTGGCGCCGGATTAGCGGCCTGGGCGCAGGCGAGTTCACGTCCTCTCGTCCTTTTTCTCGACGAAATCGATGCCGATAACAGCGTAATGTACCAGTCGCCCCTGAACATAGTGCTGCCCACGGTTACCCTAAGCTACGTATATGAAATTGCCGGGGGTAAAGCTGCACTGGGAGCAGCCTATTTTTCAGAGCAAAACACTTTTGTGCTGGGGAACAATGCCTACCAGGAGAAAAACCTGAACAGTTACGGCGAAGGTGCATGGAAATCGTGCTACCTGGCCATGAAAGATTTGAACTATATCAAGGAAAAAGCTTTGGCTGAAAATGCCATGGGCTATGTGGGTATTTCACACATCCTGCGGGCTTTTATTTATTCCTCCATGGTCGATTTGTTTGGCAACATACCTTATTCACAGGCTGTGAACATAAATTATGCTTATCCTGAATTTGATACGCCAGAATCGATTTATGCCGATTTACAATTGGTGCTCGATACAGCCATTGCCTGCCTAACCAATCAGGGAAATATAAAAATGCCCGATGGCGACGACTATTTTTTCGAAAACGATACCGCCATGTGGATCAAAACCGCCCATGCACTTAAGGCCAGGCTCTACAACCGTTTGACCCATGTCGATACGGAAAAATATGCCACCCTGGCGCTGGCCGAAGTAGCAAAGGCTTATGCCGGGCCATCGGAGAATTTTGTGGCCGATTTTTATGAAAACACCAATGAAAATGGCAATCCCTTTTGCAACAACCAATACCTGCAGCCCCTTTCGGCTGTCGGGAATGGCATATACAACGCCATGCTGAAATTTTCGGCCAACGACACCATCGACGACGATCCACGGGCAAGTATATGGTTTACCCTGGCCGACAGGACCAAAACCAGGATACCGGCCCCGAACGGATCAGCAAAACCCGATTTTGGCGACCCTAAAATGGACGGTTCCCGCTATTCAAAGCCGAACATTTATAAATACAGGGATGCCCTTCAACCACTGCTCACTTATGCCGAATTGAAATTTATCGAAGCCGAGGCAAACCTGGTCCTTGGCCAT
>JAAUQO010000163.1 GCA_012032775.1 Oscillochloris sp.
CGGTAGGACGGTGATTTGCGGTGTTTGCGGTGTTTGTGGAACGGTGACGTTGTTTTCTGCGGTGGGTTTGGAGGGTGCGCTCGTTTTGGAAGGTTTGGTCGAAGGCTTGGAACAGGATGGCTTCTGCAAAGAGAAAGGCAGGCAAGAGCAAAAGAGGTAGGTGCTCGAAGGGATGAGGCGATTGGCGCGGATCAACCAGCGCGGTGGGTCGCGCAATTCAAGGGCTTTTGCGCGCATGAGCCGATCACGTTCGAGGATAAAGTTGTAAAACACGATCAGCGCAACGAGCGGAAGAAAGCGCCACGCCGATTCGTGCGACCAGTCGATTTCCGTCGTTTCGCTCTCGTCGCTGACCCGAGCTTTCACGAAGCCCGGGGAACTGCGCGTCGATCACGACCTGCCACCACTCGCCGCCGTCCTTCGGGTGGGTCGAGGGACGACACCCACCAATTGGTTGTCGACACCCGCCACCCCGGCCACCCCGGCCACGCCTGCAAGGCCGGCGACCCCGCCGAATGTCGGCCAGACGATCCGGATCGACATTGATCAGCCGCAAGCAGATCCGCCCCGCGCGACCGAACCGGCTTCCGCCGAGCAACGCGACAAGGAGCGCGAGACGATCCTGCGCATGATCGCCGAGGGCCGGATCTCGCCGGAAGAGGGCGATCTGCTGTTGGAGGCCTTGAATTAGGCAGTAGGATGCGGGATACAGGATATAGGCCGGGCAACGCTTCCGCCTATATCCTGTATCCTCCCTGCGGCTGTACCTTCACTCCGGCTGTTGCCCGTATCCTATAGCGCTGAGCAAACGCTTGAGCCTGATCCGGGAGCGCATACCTGACTGGCGAGCCGTGCGGCAGCGCAGTCGGGAATCACGCATCAGGCATCTTGCTCTATTGCCTGTATCCCAAGGAGATGCCCCGTGCAACTTGCAGCCCGCCGCCCCAGTGGCATGATCGGCTTCGGTCTGGTCTGGCTTGGCCAGGTTATTTCGCTGATTGGCTCGGCGATGACCCAATTCGCCCTGGGGCTATGGGCCTGGGAACAAACCGGCTCGGCTACAGCCCTGGCGCTGGTCAATGTCTTCGCCACCGCGCCGTTGCTGATCCTCAGCCCGCTGGCCGGGGTGCTGGTAGATCGCTGGGATCGCCGCCTGGTTATGATCGGCACCGACCTGACGGCGGGTATGGCTACGATCGCGATTTTCCTCTTGAACAGCTCCGGAATCTTGCAGATCTGGCATTTGTACGCCGCCGCAGTGGTTGTGGGCGCCGGTCAGGCATTCCAGTGGCCGGCGTATAGTGCCGCGATCTCGGTGATGGTGCCGAAAAAGCAGTATGGCCGGGCCAACGGCATGATGTCTCTGGCTGAGTCCGGATCAACGATTATCGCGCCGATTATGGCCGGTGGTCTGATCGGTGTGATTGGCCTGAACGGCATCCTCAGTATCGACATCATCACCTTTTTATTCGCTGTCGGCGCCTTGTTGATGGTATCGGTGCCTACACCTCAACGCAGCGCAGCCGGTGAAGCGGCGCGCGGCGCGTTGATGAGCGAGATGGTTTACGGCTTCCGCTATATTCTCGCCCGTCCGGGATTGCTTGGGCTGTTGCTCACCTTTCTGGTGCAAAATCTCGTCGGCGCGGCGTCGTTCGGGCTGCTCGGGCCGTATATCCTGGCCCGCAGCAACAGCGATCCGATCGCGCTCGGCGTGGTGATGTCGGCGATCGGCGCAGGCGGCGTCGTTGGCGGCTTGCTGATGAGCACCTGGGGCGGGCCGAAGCGCCGCATCCATGGCGTGTTGCTGGGCATGATCGCCGCAGGCGTGTTCGGTAGTGCATTAATGGCCGTCGGTCGCAGCACCGAGATCTGGATCATTGCAGGATTCTGTGCGATGGCGGTTATGCCGTTGCTGAACGGCTCCAGCCAGGCGATCTGGCAGGCCAAAGTCGATCCGGATCTGCAAGGGCGCGTCTTTGCCACCCGGCGCCTGATCGCTCAGATCAGCTTTCCGCTTGGATTGTTGGGCGCCGCGCCACTGGTCGATCGGGTTCTCGAACCGGCGATGGCGGTCGGCGGCGCACTGACGCCGATCTTCGGCTCGATCGTCGGCGTAGGCCCGGGCGCCGGGATGGCGGTGTTGATGTTCTGCGGAGCGGTAACCGGCGTTCTCGCGGCGCTGGGTGCGTATCTCATCCCGGCGATCCGCAATGTCGAACGGGATTTGCCGGATCACGACGGGTGATTGGTCGCCGGGATGTATGCCCGTTGTCCGGCCACCTATCCAGGCCCCGTTGTCCGGCCACGGATGTGAGGGGAAGCATTCGCACACAATCTATGCCAAAGTTCACATGTTCATGTGCGCGAATGCTTCGCCCTTTTATGTATCACGAATCGCCATCCACAACCCCGGCATCACCTCGGATGATTCGCCGTTCGCCGCTGTCCAATGTATCTCCGCCGCCCGGCTCACCGAACGCAGATCATGTCCGGCCGCTTCCAGCAATGCCTGTAGCTCGCCGTCGCTCGCCGCGATTTCCAACCCTGCCAACGGCGACCCTAACGAACGGGCATGGGCGGTTTTGTAGCGACGCACCGCTGCGGTGATCGCCTGAATCGCGGCGCCGGCGCGGGATGCGGCCGGATCATCCAATTCCGGCGCGGGCTGCGGCCAATCCGCCAGATGGATCGAAGCGCGTCCGCTGAACAACTCCAGCCAGATCGCCTCGGTCACATGCGGCAACACCGGCGCAAAAAGCCGCAACAAGGCATCGAATGTCGCCGTCAGGGTTGCGCGGGCGGCGTCACGCTCGGCGGCGCTGCCGTCGTACAACCGGCCCTTCACCAACTCCAGATACTGATCGCAGAACTCGTTCCAGAAGAACCGCTCAGTCAGTTCCAATCCGCCGGCGTAGTCGTAGGCTTGCCAGCGCGCCGTCGCCTGTGTGATCAGCGCTTGCAGATCATGCAACAAGGCCCGGTCGCTCGGCAGCAACGGCTGCGCCTCCAACTGCGGCGCATCGCCTTCCAGGTGTTGGGCAATCAGGCGCGCCGCACTCCAGATCTTCGTCACCAGCCGCCGCCCCTGCCGAAAGCGCTCGTCGCTGATCAACTGATCGGCGCCCAGATTCGCGCTACAGGCCCAGTAGCGCACCGCATCGGCGCCATATTGCTCGATCAAGGCCATCGGTGTAGTTGCGGCATTGCCCTTCGACTTGCTCAATTTTTGCCCGGCCGGATCAAGCGCATGGCCCGAGATCATGATCGTTTCCCACGGAATTGTGCCGAAGTGCAGATAGGCCCGCGCGATTGTGTAGAAGGCCCAGGTGCGGATGATGTCGTGGGCCTGTGGCCGCAACTGGAGTGGAAAGAGCCGCCGGTACAACTCGCGATCTTCAAACAGGCGCGCGGCGATCTGCGGGCTAAGCGACGATGTCGCCCATGTGTCCATCACATCTTCGTCGGGCGCCAGATCATGCGAACCACAGTCGCAGGCCCGTGGCGGCGCCGCTGTGAATGGGTCGAGCGGCAGTTGCGACTCATCAGCCAGAATCGTCGCGCCGCAAGCCCGACAATGCCAGGCCGGAAATGGCACGCCATAGTAACGCTGCCGCGAGATGCACCAATCCCAACTGAGGTTCTGCACCCAGTGTTCGTAGCGCACCCGCATATGCTCCGGCCGCCACTGGATCTTGCGCCCGGCCGCCAGCAATTCATCCTTCAGATCGAGCAGGCGCACAAACCACTGCTGTGTCTCCAGAATCTCCAGCGGCGTGCCGCAGCGTTCATGCACCCGCACACTCTGGGCTGCCGGCTGTTCGCCCAACAATAGCCCGGCCGCACGCAGATCGGCGAGAATCTGGGTGCGCGCATCTTTCAGGCGCAAGCCGGCGTACGGCCCGCCGGCTTCGCTCAGCGTTCCGTCGCGGTTCACCAGTGCGATCAGCGGCAACTGGTGGGTACGCCACCACTGCACATCGGTCGCATCGCCGAAGGTGCAGCACATCACCGCGCCGCTGCCCTTGGCCGGATCGACCAGTGCGTCGGCCAGGATCGGCACCTGCCGTTCGCTCAGCGGTAATTGCGCCGATCCGCCGATCATGCCGCTGTAGCGCGCATCTTGCGGATGCACCAGGATCGCCACGCAGGCCGGCAGCAACTCCGGGCGTGTGGTCGCAATCGGCAATTGCCCGCCCGCAATCCCGAATGCCAGGGTATAAAAAGTCGTCGCACGCTCGCTGTCGTCCATCTCAGCCTGGGCCACCGCCGTCTCACACTGGATGCACCAGGGATTCGGCGCTTGCACACGCGCGATCCGACCTTTTTGGTAAAGATCGATAAACGACCACTGGGCGATCCGGCGCGACTGCGGATCAATTGTGGAGTAGCGCAGATCCCAGTCCACACTGAAACCCAGCCGCTTCCAGAACAGCTCGAACTGCGCCTCGATCTCGGCTGAGGTTTGCAAACATGCTTCCACAAATGCAGCCCGGCCGATCGCGCGGGCACGCTTGCCGAGCCGGCGCTCCACAAAGCGCTCGGTGGGCAGCCCGTTATCATCGAAACCAAAGGGATAAAAGACATTGTGGCCGCGCATACGCTGGAAGCGGGCCATCGCCTCGGCCTGGGTGTACGAATACACATGGCCGATATGGATCGCGCCGGACACAGTCGGCGGCGGGGTGTCGATCGCGAAGATCGGACGTGGATCGGACGGGTCGAAGCTGAAAATGCGGGCGTCGGCCCAGGCCGCCTGAAGTTGCGGCTCGGCCATTGCTGAATCAAAGGTTTTTGCGAGGCTCATTGATACTCCTAAACAGGAGCTGCGCGGCGGACCGCGCCATGCCTCGGATCGCCTTACAAAGCGACGGCAGGCGCGCCGGCCACACAGCCGTAAACTGGCTGCCGGTCGTTGCGTACTACACCTACGTCGTCGCCTACCACGGCGATCACCCCTTTCATCAATACAAAATGTGAAAGACAAAATACGTACTGAGTATAACAAATTTCGCGTGCATGGCGATCGGCCCCGAGAACGAACCACAATTTACGGCAATCCCGCAGAATGTGCGTTGAGTAGACACCTGCGGAATTGCCACAGGTCAGCAACAAATAGTACCAGGAGGCCGGCCCATGCGTACGCTATCCCGTTCGGTCTTGATCATCTTTGCGAGCCTGACCATGCTTCTGCTCAGTGCCTGTGGAAGCAGCCCGGCAACTATTGCCGAGTTGCCGATGTATCCCGGCGCGAGCGAATTGAAACCCGGCGAAAGTGTGATCGGTGATACGTTAGCGCAGAATGGCCAGCAGGACGCCGCCATGCGCGAGGCGATGGGCCTCGGCGGTTCGACCGAGCAACGTGGCTTTAGTTTGCCGGCCGATGCCGATTGGGCTGCGGTAGAGTCGTTCTACAACGAGCAACTCAAAGCCGCAGGTTGGACGGAGGGAATGGGCGGTATGGGCGGGGCCATGGCCAGCCAGATGCTGGAGCAGGCCAACCAGGGCAATGAACTCTTCCAGACCGCCATGTACACGAAGGGCAAGCAGGTGCTGAGTGTGATCCGTCTGGCCAGCCCGATCGACCCCAACACCGCCGAATTGATCCTCTCGCTCTCGACGCAGTAATGGAAGGGCGAAGGATTCCGGGTAGTGGAATTCTTCGCCCTTACGCGATCACCACATCATCGATAATCCGCCCTGAAGCGGTGACGAACTGGAGTTGCAGGCGGGTGTCATCGGCGCTGATCAGGAGTGCGCCGTGCTCGGCATTAAAGAAGATCGCACTGCCTTCGACGGGCTGAAAGCCGGCGGCGTAACGCGCCGCCCCACCCAATCCATTCACCACATACGTGATTTCATCGCGCAGAATCCGCTCGTAGGTATGATCGTGGCCGGCCAGCACCAGTTGCGCGCCCCACGCGGCAAACGGCCAGCGCATCCAATCCGCTGAGCCATGGAAACCCGACGAGTACGGCGGATGGTGCATCGCCACCACCTTCCACGGCCCCGGCGCAGCCGCCAATTCCTCACGCAACCATGCCGCCTGAAGCGAATCCGCCGTCCAACCATCGGGTTCGCCGGGCATACTATCGATGCAGCAGATGCTGAGTGGGCCACGATCGACACGGTAGTACCGGCCGTTACCCGGCGGCGCGAAGTAGCTCAGATACGGCTCCGGATAACCAACCACCCAATCATGGTTGCCAAGCACCGGAAAAAAGCGATTCTCGGCTGCGCCGGCGCCGAATGCGCCATTGTAGGGCGCAATAAAACCGCTGTAGTAGCGCCCGACATTCCCGTCGATTGTGGCGGCTGCGCCAGCGGGGGTAATTGTTGTCGCCCAGCGTGAGCACGGCGTCGGGCGCCCATCCGCTTACCAATGCGCCGACGGCGGCCGCCGGCTCGCCTTCCATACCATAGTCGCCGATCACGGCTACCCGGATCTGCGCACCGCGCACCGCTGGTGCTGGAAGCGTTTCCGGCGTTGCTGGAAGCGTTTCCGGCGACGATTGACCTACCGGTTGCAGGGTTGCCCGCAACGGCGCCGGGCTTGCGGCGGGTGCGGCAGGCGGCCGCCAATCGGAGATGCGCCCAGCCTCATCGGCAGTTTGTTCCAGGCCGCAGGCAGCCAGTACCACACCGGCGGCGGGCAAACCCAGGCCAAGTGCCAGGCAGCGCCGGAGCACCTCGCGCCGGGGCAACCGGCCCGCCAACACCTCTGCTATAATCTGCGCTAAACGCTCGGTAGATTGCGGATCAAATTCGTTTTGCATCCAACATCCTATATCTGGTTCTTTTTGCCCACGAAGCGGGCAAAGTAATCCGCAGGGCGGTTTCACCGTCGCGCCCAACCGCCGCCAGGCGGGCGTTGCAACACCTGTGCATAACACAACATCTGTATTATCATACACACGAAGTATAGCGACTTGCCAACGATGGTATAATAAAGAAACCAGCGACTGTGACATAAAACACAAAGCCATACGGCGCGCGGAGGGTCTAGCGAAGGTGAAAGATTTTTTCGGCGCAGCAGGAAGAGTTTCTCCGCCAGTGACACGAGCGAGTCGGCGCAGATCCCTGACGATCTGTGGATGAAGTGCAGCGAATGTCGTGAGTTGATCTATAAGAAACAACTCAACGACAACCTGAAAGTGTGCCCAAAATGCGGCCACCACATGCGCATGAGCGCCCGTGAGTGGCTCGGGTTGCTTGATGTCGGCTCCTTTAGTGAGACCGACGCCCACTTATTACCGACCGATCCGCTGGAATTTGTCTCGCCTGATGCAAGTTACGCCGACAAGCTGCGTAAGGCTCAGCAGCGCACCGGCATGCCCGACGCGGTGATCGCCGGTGTTGGCGCATTGGATGGGATGCGGCTTGCCGTCGGTGCCGGCGATTTCGCCTTTATGGGTTCCTCGATGGGCAGCGTCTACGGCGAGAAGATGGCCCGGGCCGCCGAGCGCGCCGCCGATATGGAAATCCCGCTGCTTACGATCAATACCTCCGGCGGGGCCCGCCAGCAGGAAGGTGTGATCGCGCTGATGCAGATGGCCAAAGTGACAATGGCACTCACCAGGTTGGCGGAAGTCGGGCAACCCCATATCGCCATTCTGGTCGATCCGTGCTATGGCGGCGTCACCGCATCCTATCCCTCGGTAGCCGATATTATTATCGCCGAGCCTGGGGCCAATATCGGTTTCGCCGGCAAGCGCCTGATCGAGCAGATTATGCGCCAGAAGTTGCCCGCCGGCTTCCAGACTTCGGAGTTCATGCTTGAACACGGCATGATCGATATGGTGATTGCCCGCAGCGAGTTGCGTGATGTGCTGGCGAAGTTGTTGCGGCTCTATACCAGTCGCGCGCCCGGCACCTCGAAACAGTTGCAAACCCAGGACGCCTACCTGAACGGCAGGGTGTGAGATCCGATTTCAGTAGATCTGTAGTTGTTCGTTTGGACGATTTTGTCGTCGGGATGGACAACCACAGCGTATTCTTAAGGATACCCATATGGAGCAACCTGAGATTAGCGAAGCCCTTCAGAACCTGACGCCCTGGGATCGGGTGCAGTTGGCCCGGCATGCTCAGCGCCCCCATACGCTCGATTATATTCAGGCGCTTTGTGAGGATTTCGTCGAACTCCACGGCGATCGGCGTTTTGGTGATGATTCGGCCCTCGTCGGCGGAATCGCGTCATTCAATCAGCGCACAGTGGTGGTACTCGGCCATCAGAAAGGCAGCGATACCCGCGAAAATGTGCGCCGCAATTTCGGCATGCCGCACCCCGAGGGTTATCGTAAGGCCCAACGCCTGATGCGCCACGCCGAGAAATTCGGCCTGCCGGTGATCTGCTTTATCGATACGCCGGCCGCAGATCCGAAGAAGGAATCCGAGGAGCGCGGCCAGGGCAATGCGATCGCCGAAAGTATTCTGACGATGACCAATCTGCGCACGCCGATTGTCGCAGCCGTGATCGGCGAGGGCGGCAGCGGCGGTGCGTTGGCGATTAGTGTCGCCGACCGCATTCTGATGATGGAAAACGCGATCTATTCTGTGGCATCGCCCGAGGCGACCGCCGCGATTCTCTGGCGTGATGCCGCACGGGCGCCGGATGCCGCACGGGCACTGAAGATCACCGCCGAAGATCTGTACGAACTGAAAGTTATCGACGAGATTGTGGCCGAACCTGCCGGCGGCGCCCATATCGAGCCGCTCGCCGCAGTTCAGTTGCTCGGCGCTCGGATCCAAGCCCATCTCGACGATCTGCTCGCCATAGATTTGGCAAGTCTCCTCGCGGCCCGTTATGAAAAGTATCGTGCTATCGGTCGCTATGAAGAGCAGACTTACCCGATCCTGACGTAAGGGCGCTACCTGGGGCGCCCTTCTCAGTTACACCTCGAAGCGGTGAACGAGTACCGCATCATCAAGGCCGCGTAATCGCGCTTCATGGCTCTCCAGAACGCGATCGGCAAGTAGATCGCGCGTCTGGAGATCGTTGCGCACCGCCTCGGTGAATACAATATCGTTGCCCTTCGACAGTCCCTGCACGCGGGCCGCAATATTGACGGTTGTACCGAAGTAATCCGGGCGATCGTTCAATGTCACCGCCAGGCAAGGCCCGCTGTGCAGGCCGATCTTGAGGATCAGGCGCTCCTCGCCGCTCAACTCTGAGCGGCGATTCAACTCCGCTACCGCCACCTGCATATCCAGCGCCGCCTGTAATCCCTCGACCGTATTCAGAAATGCGGCCATCACCGCATCCCCGATCGTCTTTACCATCAC
Organism: Oscillochloris sp.; assembly: GCA_012032775.1. Classification (GTDB taxonomy): domain Bacteria; phylum Chloroflexota; class Chloroflexia; order Chloroflexales; family Chloroflexaceae; genus JAAUQO01. The sequence goes on from JAAUQO010000163.1 coordinate 9,280, forward strand.
GCCGCCATTTTCGTCGGCAACCCGAAAAAGCTCATCGAAATGCAACCGCACCAGATGATAGGCCCGTGGGTCGCCGCGCCGTGCATAGATCGCCGTTGAGCCGGCCAGGTCGGTAAAGAGCAACGTCGCCCGCGTCACATCCAGGCTTTCGTCGGGTAACAAGCGCTGCTGTGGGAAAAGTTGCTGAAACTCCGGCAACACCATCAATGTATGGCCGGAAGTCACGCCGAGCCGCGCGTCGATCGCCGCCCGATAGGCCGGATCATTCACCGCCCGCCCGCCATCCAGGCGCTCGTGCAAGCTAAAGGTAACCCGTACTTCCTCATCAAACCGGTTGGCAAACACATTACTGCAAACTTCACATGTCTCCGTATGATGCAACGCGGTCAGGCTGTTGCCGCGATGGTTGATCGAGCCGCACATCGGACAGCGCACATCCCAATGCAGGGTTACCAGGCCATGCTGTAACGCTGCCGTCAGTACACGCAATGTCGCCCGCTCGTGCATCCCAAGCCGTTCACCAATCAGGCGCGGATTAACGTGGTACAGATCACGCGGTTCGCGCCCACTGAACAGTTCAACCAGGATCGCGATCTGTTCAGGTGTGACATCTTGCGACCCAAGCACGACGAATTCGGTACGAATATCCGGACGACGGTTAAACAAGCGCAGCATCAGGTTTCCCCTCATCAGCCCAATAACAGTTGATTCTATAAACGTCAGGTCGATGGATCCCCTACAGTATAGCGAATGAGCAACGGTTGAGGATTTTGTCAGTTGATGGTACAAAATCCTCGGCGCGTTAACCCAAAGTTAAAGCATTCTTAACAGACTCATTTACTTCGTTTAACCGGTACAACTTAGAGTAGCACAGTGTACGACATGAAATTGAATGGCAGCCGCCACGTTGCGGATAGGACAATCGCACGCACAGGAGCGTCGGGATAGCCGAAGCACCGTGCGTGTTGGTTTCAGGTGGAGGTATGGCAGTTCTTCCAGGAAAGCGCGTCGCAAAGCGTCAATACCGCGAATGGTTGCTCTTCGTATTGCTACTCGGTCCGAATCTCTTTCTCTTCAGTGTTTTCACCTACTGGCCACTGCTCTACAACGTGTACCTGAGTTTTGTGAACTGGAATTTTCTGCGGCCACGAAAGCCGTTTGTCTGGTTTGACAATTATATCGATGTCTTTACCGACGCCCAATTCTGGATCATTGTCTGGAATACCGCTGCCTTCACAATCTGTTCGGTGGGGCTTACTTTGCTGCTTGGGCTGGCCCTGGCGTTATTGATCAACCAGCCGCTGCGCTACCGGAATACGGCGCGGGCGGTGCTCTTTTCGCCGGTGGTGATGTCGGGCGCCGTGGTTGCGGTGGTCTGGAGTTATATTTTCGATCCGCGCTACGGCTTGATCGACCAGATGCTCGGGCTACTTGGACAGGAGTCGCCGAACTGGCTTGGCGATCCATTCTGGGCCATGCCGGCGGTGATCATCGTTTATGTCTGGAAGAATCTCGGCTATGCCGTCGTGATTTATCTGGCAGGCTTGCAAAGTATCCCCCGTGAACTTTACGACGCAGCCTGGGTTGACGGCGCCGACGCCTGGGATCGTTTCCGCCACGTAACTCTGCCCGGCCTCTCGCCGGTGGCCTTTTTCCTCTCAGTTACCAGCATCCTGGCCTGCTTCCAATCCTTCGATATTATCAAGGTTCTTACCGACGGCGGGCCGGTGAATGCAACCACAACCCTGATCTACGAACTCTATGAACTGGGCTTTGTCTCGTACGACGCAGGCGAGGCCGGGGTTGTGGCGGTGGTGCTCTTCCTGACGATGCTGGTACTGACGATTATTCAGGTTCGTGTGCTTGAACAGCGCGTACAGTATGGCTAAGGATCTCCTATCGAGGGCGGTTTTAAGCAGCCTCGTTTGAATGACGGTTCAGATATACCGCATTGGAACGCAGGGCGCCAATTTCGCATGTTGCCTTTGAATTGACACCAGGTGCATCTATGGCCTTGAGCGAAGAGATCGTTGTTACGCAAACAGTGGAAAGTGTGCCGGCCGGTCGGCGCATTCGTGGCTGGCGGATCGCCGGCTATGGCGCCATGTTCCTGGCAGTACTGATTATCGGTCTGCCGGTCTACTGGACACTTACGGCTGCCTTTAAAGAAACCCGCGAGATCTACAATATTCCGGTGACATGGGTGCCGGCGAACCCCACATTCGAGAACTTTCCGGAAGCCTGGCAGGCTGCGCCCTTCGCCCGGTACTACCTCAACAGCTTCATCACGACCTTCTTTGGGATGTTGGCCGAGGTGGTTCTGGCCGTGACATCGGCCTATGCGTTGGCATTCCTGAAATTCCCGCGCAAAGATTTGATCTTCCTGCTGTTACTCGCCGCCCTGATGATCCCGGTCGAAATCACGATCATCCCCAACTATCTGACGATCGCCCGGCTTGGCTGGATCAACACCTACCAGGGCATCATTATTCCCGGCGCCGCGATCGCCTACGGCACTTTTCTGTTGCGCCAGGCATTTCTCGGCCTGCCCTACGAAGTGATCGAAGCCGCGCGGGTCGATGGCGCCGGGCATTTGCGTATTCTGCGTTCAGTCGTCATTCCCATGGCGCAACCGGCGATCATCACGATGGCGTTGCTCTCGTTGGTCGCCAAGTGGAACGATTTCCTCTGGCCGTTGATCGTCACCAACACCAGCGATATGCGAACCCTGCCGATCGGGATCTACTGGCTGCGCAACAGCGAGGGGCTCACCGACTGGGGGGTGGTGATGGCCGGCGCGCTCTTTCTGATCATCCCGGTGATGGTTGTCTTCCTGTGGGTGCAGCGCTTCATTGTTGAAGGCATCGCCGCCGGGGCGGTGAAGGGGTGACAGGGTGACAGGGCGATGATGCGAAAACAATGGACTGACGGCGGGATGCGCTGGTGAGCGAAACAATCACCGGGGCACCCCTTCACCCTGTCACCTTGTCAGTTCACATGCACAGCGGATTGCGACCTGACCGGGGGAGATACGGAGTTCGCCCGGCCAGCTGGCCATCCGGCCTACAGCAAATGCCTAGAGAGCGAAGAGAAGGAGAAACCCATGGCTCAGAAGATTTCACGCCGTGAGATGCTGCGTATGCTGGTTGTCGGTGGTGGCGCAGCGGCACTGGCCGCCTGTGGCGCCGCCCCGGCTACCGAGTCGCCCACCAGTGCCCCGGCGGCTCCGGAATCGCCCACCAGTGCTCCGGCACAGGCCGGCACCGCAACGAGCACCATCACCTACTGGGGTTCGTTCAGCGGCGCCCTCGGCGAAGCCGAGACCGCAATGGTCGAGTCGTTCAACAGCTCGCAGAATGAGGTGCGCGTCGATTATCAGTTCCAGGGCAGCTACGAAGAGACCGCCCAGAAGTTCACCGCCGCACTCCAGGCCAACACCATCCCCGATGTGGTGCTGCTTTCGGATGTGTGGTGGTTTAGCTTCTACACCGCCGGCGCGATCGACTCACTCGACAGCCTGGCCACGGAAGTTCAGCTCGATCTGAACGACTTCGAGCCGGTGCTGCTGAACGAGGGCGTGCGCCAGGGCCAGCACTACTGGATCCCCTTCGCCCGTTCGACACCGCTGTTCTACTACAACAAGGATCTCTGGTCCGCCGCCGGCCTGCCCGATCGCGCACCCGAGAGCTGGACTGAGTTCGGCGAGTGGGCGCCGAAGTTGAATAGCGGTGAGACCCGCGCCTTCGGCCACCCGAACGGCGCCAGCTACATCGCCTGGCTGTTCCAGGGTGTCGTCTGGCAGTTCGGCGGCCAGTACTCGCAGCCCGACTTCACCATGACGATGACCGACGACAACACGATGCGGGCGGCGCAGTTCTACCAGGATACCGTCAACTCGCAGCAGTGGGCGAGCCTTTCGCAGGATCTGAACCAGGATTTCCTGGGCGGCACAATCGCCTCGATGATGGCCTCGACCGGCGGCCTGGCCGGGATCACCGCCAACGCAACCTTCCCGGTCGGCGTGGGCTTCCTGCCGATGGAGGCGAACTTCGGCTGCCCGACCGGCGGCGCCGGCCTGGCGATCCCGAGCGCGACCAGCGACGAGAAGAAGCTGGCGGCGATGAAGTATATCGCCTTCGCCACCAGCACCGAGAACGCCGGCGTCTGGGCGCGCAGCACCGGCTACATGCCGGTTCGCATCAGCAGCAAAGAGACGCCGGAGATGCAGCAGTTCTTCACCGACAACCCGAACTTCAAGACGGCGGTGGATCAGTTGCCGCAGACCCGCGCCCAGGATGCGGCCCGCGTGTTTGTACGCAACGGCGACCAGATCATCGGCCGCGGGTTGGAGCGGATCGTGGTGAACGGCGAGGAGCCGAGCGCGGTCTTCGCCGAGATCAACGACGAACTGGCCACCGGCGCCGCCCCCATCCTCGAAGACCTCCAGGCGATCGAGGGCTAAGACGAGCTTTCAATCTGGAAGGGCGAAGGATCGTGCGATGCACGATCCTTCGCCCATTTTCACAGCACCATCAGCGCCGCCACAATCACCAGCACAAAGATCAATAATCCGGTGCCGCCACCGGCCTCGGCGCGCTCCAAGGGTTCGGCCCGCAGCACAACTACC
>JAAUQO010000164.1 GCA_012032775.1 Oscillochloris sp.
TCGTCAGTTCGTCGTCCGGTTCGTCGTCTCGGTTCTCGGTTCGTCGGTCTCAGTTCTCGGTTCTCAGTTCTCGGTTCCAGTTAGGATTGCTATCGCGTTCCGCAGCTCGCATGCCCCACAGCTTACGTTTCGCGCCTTGCAAAATAGCTCCGGGCCTGGTCGATGAATGCCCGAAGGGCGGGATCAAGTTGCGCGGCGAGTGGATTGGCCTGTGGGCCGCGTTCGCGGTAAAGCTTGCGTAGTCCGGCCTCGATCTGCGGATCACGATTGGTGAATATGTCGATCAACTGTTGCATGCGGGCCGCCAATTGTTGGGCCTGCGGCGATTCCGGCCCATACTGCTGTTGCTGCACGGCGGCGAAATCCCGGTAGAGCGCCTGCCACTCATCGACGCCGGCGTGCAGCATCTCCGGCGGCGTCTGAGCGGCCCGTTCGCGCAGCCAGGCCCACACCTCGGGCGGGTAGAAGCGGCTGATCCAATCCTCGCGCTTTGCGTCGCTCAGGCCGCTGATGATCGCGATCACCTGGTTCCAATCCGGCTCACGATCGATTTCCAGGGTCGCCATTGTCTGCTTGATGGCGAAGGCAACCGCTTGCAGATCGAGGATGTGTTGCGTGATCGCGCTGTGCTGGGTATGCAAGGATGTGCGCAGATCATAATCCGGCCGATCAAGCAAGCGCCCGATCTCGGCCAGGCTGAACCCGAGATACTTCATGGTCAGGATTTGCTGAAGCCGCAGCAGATCGCTGCGCCGGTAGCGCCGCCGCCCGCTTGCACTGCGTTCAGACGGCTTCAGCAGGTTGATCGTGTCGTAGTGGTGGAGTGTCCGCACACTAACCTGCGCCAGGCGGGCGAATTCCTGTACCGTGAATGTCAGCTCACGTTCGTTCATTGCAGCTCCTTCCTTACATAGCCTACAAGCTCACGTAACGTCAGGTTCAAGTCGGTCGTTCGATGTATTCTGTTGGCTCGTGTTTGGCTGCAACACCGCAACCACCACGAACCGATCGTTAACACGAACTTAGCATGGCGATCATCGATCGTTAACCGCTATCGCTCACACTGCCCCTACTGGCGCGGAACTGAAAGGAGTTTGCAGTGAACAACGCACTTCCCACCATCGGGGCGGCGATGACGATCGACAAGTTGGCGATCTACCGCGACTGGTTGATCGACGGACGGCGCGATCTGGAGATTCAGGATGCGGTGAGTCCACAGGTGTTGGACGGCGATTGGCGTGGCGAGGCGCGCCGCGGACGGGCCTTGCTGGAGGGGTTTGAGGGCCGGTTGGGCATTCACGGCCCGTTTCTCGGACTCACCTTGACGGCCCATGATCCAATGGTGCGCGAGGTGGTGATCGCGCGTTTGCGCCGCGGCCTGGAATTCGCCGGCGAACTCGGCGCAACCCATATGGTGGTGCATAGCCCGTTTCTGAGTTTCGGTAGCCCGTTTCTGCCCTTTGTGCCGGCGTCGCGCCGCACGCACGAGATCGGACTGGCCCATGCCGTGATCGAGCCGTTGTTGCCGTTGGCCGAGCAGCTACACTGTATGCTGGTGATCGAGAATATTGTCGATGCGAACCCGGCGCCGTTGCTCGATCTCATCCATTCGTTCGATAGCCCGCTGGTGCAGGCGAGCCTCGATACCGGCCATGCCACAATCACCCAGCGCACCGGCGGCCCGCCGCCCGACCAGTGGGTGCGCGAGGCCGGCCCGCTGCTGGCCCATGTGCATGTGCAGGACAGCGACGGCCATCTGGATCGCCACTGGGCGCCCGGCGACGGTGCGATCAACTGGTATGCGTTGTTCGAGGCGATCGGCGAGCTGGCGCATCAACCGCGCATGGTGCTCGAACTCCGCGATCATAGCCATATTCCGCGCGGCGCGGCCTATCTTGCCGAGCGCGGCTTTGTGCGTTAAATGGTACAGGGCTGAAGTGATGCAAGCTTTTGCATCGCTCCAGCCCCGCATCAAACCCTCAGTACGCGGCCAGATGCGCGTGGAAGGCGCTGTTGAATTCCTCGGGCTTCTCGATAAAGGGCGTGTGGCCGCAATCGGTCAAGACGACTTCGTGGTAGCGTCCGCCGGCGGCGGCGTAGCGCTCGAACACCGCCCGCGTCTGGCTAACCATCGGCTGAGGCGGGTAGATCTCGTCGCCCGGCCAGCCCGGCACTGCGCCGAGTTTGCCGAGGGTGCCGATATCGAACAGGCTCATATCGCCGACGATCTGATCGTCGATGCCGCGCAGCCAGAGGATCGCCGGCTTATGCGCGGCGGCGACCAGATGCTCGACACTGTCGCCGACGTATTTGGGCGACAGCGAGTTGTTTGGGCCGACGGCGCCCGGCCCGACACCCGGCCAGTTCTCCGAAGTCGCCAGATCGCCGGGGTAGTGGTCGGGGCCGACGTGGATCGCCAGCATGCTGGAAAGTAATTCCTCCTCGCGGGCCGGGCGGAAGGGCGGCTTCCAGTAGAAACTGTTCATCACCACCCGCGGCGATGCCTGCGGATCATCGGCGCTGCGGTCGCCTTCGCTCAGCCGCTTAACAAAGTTTGGATTCACGAGGCCGCCGCCCGAACCGGCATAATCGGGCCAGACCGGCGTGCCGTCGATGTCTTTGGTGCCGCCGTAGCCATAGGGCGATCCGGGTGCCGCCAGAGTTACCGAGCGCAGACGTGCGCCGCCGAGCAGCATCAAGGCGTAGACCACCGAGCCGCCCAGCGAATGACCGACGGCATGAAAACGATCGATCCCCAACGTATCCATCAGTGCCAGCATATCTTCCGCGAAGTCGGCCAGACCGCGTGTGGCATCGACCGGCTTAAACTCCGTATCGCCGTAACCGCGCAGATCAGGCGCGATCGCCCGGTAGCCGTTGGGGAGCGCCAGCATCGTCTCTTCCCAGAAGGTCGCCGAGGACACATTGCCATGCACAAGCAACACCGGAATCCCGTCGTCGGGGCCGCTGAACCGAACGTGGAGCCGAATGCGGGGCGTGTCGATCATCTGCGAGTGAATACCGGGCAGTAACGGAATGGTGGACATGAAGACTCCTTCGTCTCACTGACACGAGGTACGCCGTGCTAGGGCAGGCGAAAAATCACCGACTGCGGAGGCATGAGTGTATCACGCCTTTGCGGGAACAAACTGTTGGGTTAAGGCTATTTTATCGATTTTGCCGGCAGCGGTTTTCGGCAGCGTATCGGTAATAATCACGCGCCGGGGCAGTTTATAGCGAGCCAGTTTTGCATTGGCGAAGTTCAGCAGATCGTCGGGTTGTAAGTTGGAGTCGCAAGGCACCACCACCGCCCAACCCACCTCGCCCCAGCGCGGATCGGGCGCAGCGATCAGCGCCGCCTCGGCCACCGCCGGATGGGCCGCCAGAACACTTTCAACTTCGGCCGGGTAGATGTTTTCGCCGCCCGAGATGATCACTTCCTTGAGCCGGCCGACGATCGTATAGCAGCCGTCGGCATCATAGCTTGCCAGATCGCCGGTGTGTAGCCAGCCATCGACAAAGGTGCGCGCGGTCTCTTCGGGGCGCCGCCAGTAGCCTGCGCAAACGTGAGAACCGCGAATCTGGAGTTCGCCGACCGTGCCGGAACCACATTCCGCGCCGTGATCATCAACCACCCGTGCATCGATAAAGAACAGCGGATAGCCGACTGCGCCGGGCTTACGGTGAACCTCGGCCGGCGGCAACCAGAACGTATTCGGCCCGGCCTCGGTAAGACCATAGCCGGTTTTGAAATCGACGCTGCGGGCCCAGAAGCGTTGGAACACCGGCATCGGGCAGGGTGCGCCGCCGCTGATCACCAGTTTCAGGCGGCTGAAATCGGCATGCTCCCAACGCGCATGCTGCTGCAAGGCGATAAACATCGTCGGCACGCCGAAGAAAAGCGTCACCATACCGCCGCCGATCAGATCGTACACCTGGTCGGCGTTGAAGTTGCGACAAACGACACTGCTTCCGCCGGCAAGCACCAGCGGCGCCGTGAAGACATTCATGCCGCCGGTGTGGAAGAGCGGCGCATTCAGGATCGCCACGTCATGCTGATCCAGGCCCCAACTGGCGACCGTGTTGACGGCATTTGCGGTGATGCTGCCGTGGGTCAGGATCGCGCCCTTGGGGATGCCGGTGGTTCCGCCGGTATAGCAGATCACCCAGGGATCGTGTGGACTCAGCGCGGTTGGGATTGCGTGTGGCTGGAGATCGTCACATTCGGCGAGCGGCAGGTCGTCAGGGGCGGCGCGGGTGGCGGCATCAAGGGCGATCCAATGGCGCACCGACGGAGCGCGCCCGCGCAACTCGCTCACGGTTGGCGCGAACTCAGGGCCATAAACCAGCACCAGCGGTTCGGCATCAGCGAGCAACGCCACCAATTCGGCCACCGTCAGCCGCCAGTTCAGCGGCTGCAGAATGGCGCCGAGTTTTCCGCAGGCGAACCAGAGATCAAGAAAGGCGACTTCGTTATACGCGAGCACCGCTACCCGCTCGCCTTTGGCAACGCCAAGCCCGTGCAGAAAGGCAGCGGCGCGGCCGGCGGCGCTGTTCCAATCGCGATAGCTGATCGGACGCATATCATGCGCTGCGTCGAACAACGCGGTGCGATCGGGTGAGAGCTGTGCTCGGCGGCCCAGCCAATCCCCCAGAAAGCTCTCCATGATCCATCACCTTTCAGCCCACAAACAGTTTCTTGTCACTCAGCGACGAGTTTTGATGAAGACGGCGATCATGCAGTTGCTATTATACTCATCCCAGTGACCGTGCTGATTGTTGAGGATGCCGGTGAACCCGGCATTCCGCATTTTGCATTTCGCATTCTGCATTCAGGAGAATCTGTGCGCATCGCAATTATCGCCGATATTCACGGGAACCTGTTGGCGTTGGAAGCAGTACTTGCCGATCTGGAGCGCCAACGGATCGATCGGCTGATTGTGGCCGGCGATATGGTGATCGGTTCGCCCGACAGTGCGGCGTGCTGGGAGCGGATCAAGGCGCTGCATGTGCCGGTTGTGCGCGGCAACCACGAGCGTTATCTCGTCGAGTATTGCACTGATGGCGATGCGAGCCTGAACAGCCGCCAGTTTGCGCCGGTTGCCTATGCCGCCGCCCAGTTCAATCCGCTTGAAAAAGCCGCGATCGCCGAACTGCCCCAATCGTATCGTCCGTCTGAAGCCCCGGATGTGCTGGTTGTCCACGCCTCGTTACGCAGTGATCGCGACATAATTGTGCGCAGCACCGGGCCGGACGAATTGGCGGCGCAGTTCCCCGCACCGGCAAACCTGATTATCCGCGCCCATCAACACATTCCCGCCGAGCGCCGTTGGGTCGGCCGGCGGATTGTGACTGCCGGCTCGGTTGGCCTTTCATTGGGCGGCGACACCCGCCCGCACTATCTGATCGCCGAACAACGGCGCAGCGGCTGGCGGATCAGCCAGCGCAGCGTCGGCTACGATCACGTTGCAGCATTGGCGCGTTTCGTGCAGACCGGTTACCTGGATGTGGCCGGCCCGATCGCCCGGCTCTACCAGGAAGAATTGCGGATCGCGCAGCCCTTAATTATCCCGTTTCTGCGCGATTACGAACGCTGGAAGCAATCGGAACCACTCGCCATCGATCGGGCCTGCGAGCGCTGGCTCGCAAAATATCTATGCGACTAACGCCATATTTCACGCCTGGCGCAAATACACCGGCGGGACGTGATCGACCAGCCAGACGCCGTTGGCCGAACGATAGAATGTGAAACCGGCGGCCTGCATTTCGGCGGCGTCGATGAGCAGGATAATCGGCTTGCCCCGCCGCGCACCAACCACCTGCGCCGTGGCTTGATCGGCGCTGAGATGTACATGGTGGCGCCGCATCGGCCGTAGGCCCTCGCGGAGAATCGCCGGCAGCGCCGCCGCAACCGTGCCGTGATATAGCACTTCCGGCGGGATGTCCGGCGCCAATTCCAGATCCACAGCGACCGAATGGCCCTGGTTGGCTCTGATGCGGGTGCCGGTTTCATCGAAGGTGAAGCGCTGTTTATCGTTCGTTGCCACAACCGCTGCCAGTTCGGCGCGGGTAACCGCCCGGCCGTGGGCAGCCAATGCCGCCAGCAGTGTCTCAACATCAACCCAGCCGCCGGGTTCAAGGCTGATTCCGATCGCGTCGGGGCGGTGGCGCAGATGGTAGCTCAGCCGCCGACTAAGTTGTGTACCCGGATCATCTTGGTGTTTCATGTCTGTTAACCTCAGGCGATCGACATCGCACACCGGGCGCGAAGCCCGTGACCATGTCACTCGTGTAAGAAGAAATTACTTCCGGATGTGTTCTCTTAACTTCGTCCGCATGAAGGCGACCGATGAATATGATAAGCTGAACGCCGTACTGGTTTGCAGCATTACCATGCCGCTCATGCCTGTTCTGCGTTGGGCGCGTGCTGCCCGCCGCCCAGCGCAGCGTCAAGTAAAATCAGGAGTTTTCCATGTCTGTCGAGTTCGCCACCCGGCATGCCTCTACGCTCGAATGGGTCGCCCCGCCGCAACTGTCCGACCTGCTTACGCAATCGGCGGCCTTGCACAAGCATCTCTGCCCCCGTCAGGTGCTCGGTGCGCGGATAGGACTGTACGCCGCTGAACTTCTCGGCCTCGAACTTCCGCAAACCGGCAAGCGCCTGCTAACCCTGGTCGAGACCGACGGTTGCTTTGCCGATGGTGTTTCCGTGGCAAGCGGTTGCTGGATGGGCCGGCGCACCATGCGTCTCATCGACTATGGGAAAGTTGCCGCAACCTTTGTAGACACGCAGACCGGTCGTGCGTTTCGGATCTGGCCGAATCCCGCCGCGCGCTCAACTGCGCCCGACTATGCACCTACGGCGGCGAGCCGCTGGCATGCCTATCTGGCGGCCTATCAGGTGATGCCGGCCGCAGCCCTGTTGTTGGCGCAACCGGTCGAACTTGCCCTCGACGTGCAGGCGATCATCAGCCGGCCCGGTCTGCGGGTTGTGTGTGCGCAGTGTGGCGAGGAGATCATCAACGAGCGCGAGGTTGTGCGCCAGGGTATTATCCTCTGCCGGGCCTGCGCCGATGCGGCCTATTATCGCGGCCTACGCAATCCTTGTGAATAAGATCGCTGCGAGCAATCGCTGTTCCTAACGACTTCCGGCGCCTACCGCAGCCTCCGTCGTCCAGGGTTGCGCCCCGTCGTTGTACCAGTGTTCGGCGACAAGGTTTTCAACGTCGCCGTGATCGGCCGTTTCCAGACCGCAGGCGGCGGCAAATTCCAGCAGGTAACGCCGCATAGCCTCGGCCAGGGCCGCGCTTGCGCTGTCGTTCAGGCCACGGGTGTAACAATGGTAGCCCAGCAGGCGCCCCTCGTTACTAAGCGCGATCAGCTTGCGCCCCAGCACCTGTCCATCGGCGCGATATGCGTACAGCACACGCTTATTCAGATCGATCGCGTTGGAGAGCGCCGAAAAAGCGTTGACTCCCTCCCGCGCGAGGCATGTATCGAAGTAGTTGCCCATTTGAAGCACCTGCAACCCAGTTGTCGCCATGCGTAAGCTGATCCGCTCGCCCGGTGCGTCGGCCAGATGCACCATTCGCGGCCGGGCAGCCAGCCATGCCGCCGGATCGATGCCGCGTTGCTGTAAGCGGGCCAGAAATGCGGCGTTCTCGGGCAAACGCTCGCGCCAGCCGCTATCACCGGCCATATGCGCCCGCAACAGCGCCTGCAACAACGGCTGCGACACGTCTTCACCGGCGAAGAACAGCAGTCCGTTCAGTAGATCGTCGTCCAGCGGGCCGTGATAAACCCGCCCGGTGCGTACGATCAGCGCCTCACGCAGGCCGGCATTGATCAGGTGTTCGAGCAACTCCAGCCGGCGCTCGGCGGCGATTTGCGCCAGGCGTTCGGCAGCTTCGGCCGCCGCCGTCAACCAGGGATCAGCGGCGAGATAGCGCTCCAGATTGGCGTGGCGTGCCGCCAATTTCGCCGCCGGTCGCGCGGCCAGGCAACTGCGCCAGGTGATCGCGCTCGGCGGCCATGCGTTGCGGTTGCGCCAATGCCCGTGCCACACCGGCCGGCAGATCGAGCGGCGCGCCAAGTCGCCAGCCATCGTACAGATACCCGGCGGCATCGGCCGATGCTTGCGGCGCCAGGGCCAACAACTCGTGCCAACCGGGCCGATCGCTCGCACACCAGATCGCCTCGCCACAAGGGAGTTCCTGCAACGCCGCAATTGCGTGCGGGGTTAAGGCGAGCAGGCCGCCCAACCGATCGAGCAGGCGCAACACCCGGTACGGCTGCGTCGGCAACAGGCGCCCGAGCGCGGCCTGCAATGCCGGCAAACGCTCGAGCGCGTGCAGCGCCCGGTAACCGCCAACCGGAATCTCGTCGCATACCCGCAGCAGCGTGTCGCATACGATCATGAACTGGGCCGGCGCATCAGGCGCGAGCACGGCGCTGATCGTGGCGGCCCAGCGCAACAGCGACCACCACTCGGAGCGATTGTTGGCGCGGGCGGCAAGTTGTGGCGCAAGCATGGCGATGCGCTGCGGAGCCAGAAGCGGATCGCGCGCAACCAGGTGACGGAACGCCGGCATCACCGCATGTGTCCAGTCGCCGAATGTGGTGTCGGCCAGAGCCGGCGCAATCAGCACCAACTCACGCAGATACTGATCGCGCCGGGGCAGGTTGCGCCGGTATCCCTTCGAGTGTCGCTCGGATTGCCGCAGCTCGTTGTTCGCGCGGCAGTTCAAGGATCGCATCAAGCACCGGCCCAAGCAACGTCCGTGCGTGGGCGGCGTCGCTGAACCGGTTCAACATCAATGGGATCAGATTGCAGGCCCACTCATCCTCGCTCGCCAGCCCGATCATGCGGCTTAACGCCCAGCCATACAGCGCCGGATCGGGCAATTCGTAGTTCGCCAGGGGTGCGGCCAGGCGCCGACGAACCGCCTCGGCGATCAACTCCGGCGGACAGCCGCGTGCCGCAAGTTGCAGCAGCGGCGCCCCCAGCTTTGCCCAATTCCGGCTGTACCAACGCTCACGGTCGGCATGGTTGTGCGGCATCAGCGCCAGGGCCAGACGGTATCGAGCTGTTGCAACAAACACGCGATCGCGCCGGGTGTCGCCGGGTGCGCTTCATTGGCCAGATCGAACAGTGGCGACAACCCATGGAGCCGCGGAGCACGCCCGCGATCGAGGAGTCGATCGTCGTTGAGCAATTTCAAGCCGTGTTCGACCAATTGCCGCGCGCCCGCAAGCACGTCGGCATCGCCGGCCCGCAGCGCCAGGATATGGATGCGCTTGAGTAACAGATCGATCCAGCGCCGGCGGCCACGTTTGCGCCGGCGGTAGTTGGCCGGGTTCGCCGTCGGCAAAATCCGCTCGGCCAGATCGGCAAAGGCCGGCAATGCTTCGGCGAGCCGGACAAGTTGTGCCGGCGTTACGCCTTGCTCGTACAGGCTATGGAGCGTGGTGACAGGCAAGGCAAAGTGCCCGGCCCGCCGTTCGGCCCGCACCAGACGATCCAGCAACTCCGGCCCTGCGGGTAAGGCCAGAAATGCGATCGTCAATTGCGGATCAGCGGATCCGGCGCGCGCCCATAGCCATATGCTCGCCGCAACAATTGCGCCGGCGGTAACGGCAGATCATTGGTCAGAAGGGTTGCCGGCTCATCGACCCATTGCGGCGGCGACTCGGCCAATGCGCCGAGAATCAACGCCGCCAGGGCTCGCCCGCCCGGCGGCACGCCCCGATTTGCAACCAGTGCTTGCAGCGGGGCAACCACCGTCTGGCCGAGTTGATAGAGCATTGGCACAACTGCGCAGGGCGCTTCATGACGACAAAGCGCAACCGCCGGCAACAGCGCTACCAGATCCGCCGGATCGATCGGCTCTGCCAGAGGCAATCGGATCGCCGCCAGCACGCGCGCCCGCGCCAGGGTTGCCCATAGTCGGGCCTGCTGCTGCGGCTCGATCACAGCGCCATGGATTTGGGTATAGGAACGCATTGGAAAATCCCGCATTCTGCATGCTGCATTCGTGTTCGCAGTTGCCGGATCATCACCTTCGGTACCTGGGTTCCACCCTCATAAGTGAGCTGAACGCGCTATATTCTGATCAGCACGATATCAGGCAGAAAGGAGGCCCGCGATGCTGAACCCCTCCAATCCTGACAGCCATGTTACCTCGGCTGAGCAGGAATGTAGGTTCTTTATGCGCACTCCGGCGGTCACGGTCAATCTCGCGGCGCCACTTAGTGAAGCGCTCGCCCTGATGCGTGAGCACGATGTGCGCCGGTTGCCGGTGGTGATCGATACCGGCGAGTTGCGTGGGATTATCACCCGCGGCGATATTCGCGGCGCCGATGTAATGCGGGTCGCCGGATTGGATCCGATCGACATTGCCGAGGCCTTGCGCCGGGTGCGGGTGTACGAAGTGATGACCGAGGCGCCGATCACAATTACGCCCGAAACGAGCCTGCGCGAGGCGTCGCTGCTGATGCTGGAAAATAAGGTCGGCGGCTTGCCGGTGGTCGATGATGAGAACCGCGTGATCGGGATTGTGACCGAGAGCGATCTGTTCGAGATCCTGGCCCAGAAGCTCGCGCCCGAAGAAGCGTAGCTCTTGGCAGCGGCGCAAGCGCGCCACCTGAGGTAAGATACAGGCAACTCGATTCGGGATGTACGATCCTGTACCGGGTTGCCTGTATCCTTGTTTCAGGAGAACCGTATGGATCAGCGTCAAAAGATTCGGCTCACCAGTCTGGCCTCTTGCGCCGGCTGAGCGTCGAAAATGGGGCCGGGCGCCCTTGCGAATGTACTCGCCGCCTTGCGCCTGCCGACGAGCCCGAATCTGCTGATCGGGCTTGAGGTGAGCGACGACGCGGCGGTTTATCAAATCAATGCCGATACCGCGATTGTGCAGACGGTGGACTTTTTTCCGCCGATTGTAGACGACCCCTACACCTTCGGCGCGATCGCGGCCGCCAACGCCCTGAGCGACATTTATGCCATGGGCGCACAGCCGATTTTAGCGCTGGCGGTGGCCGCATTCCCCGACGATCTCGCCACCGAAATCCTGACGGCGATCTTGCAAGGCGGCGCCGACAAGGTCGCCGAGGCCGGTGCGGCCCTGGCCGGCGGCCATACCGTCACCGATCGCGAGCCGAAGTACGGTTTGTGTGTCACCGGCACGGTGCATCCGGCGCGTATCACCCCCAAGGCCGGCGCACAACCCGGCGATCGGCTGCTGCTGACTAAACCGCTCGGCACCGGTCTGATCACCACTGCGATCAAGAACGATCGCGGCGATCCGGCCCATCTCGATGCGGCGATTGCCAGTATGCTGCGCCTGAATCGCCGCGCCGCTGAACTGTCGCAGCGGGTTGCGATTCACAGCGCCACCGATATCACCGGCTTCGGCTTGCTCGGCCATGCCGCCGAGATCGCGCGCAACAGCGGTGTCGGCATGCGCTTCAGCGTGAGCCGTTTGCCGGCCCTGCCCGGCGCACGCGCATACGCCGCAGCGGGGATCTTTCCCGGCGGTCTGGAGCGGAATCTGACCTTTTTGGAGCAGGATGGCTATGTGCGCTATGCCGTAACCCTGGAGCACGCCGACCGGTTATTGCTCTACGATCCGCAAACTTCGGGCGGACTATTCTTCGCGGCGCCGCCGGCCGCCGCCGCCGAGTTACAAGGTATCTTCGCCGCCGAAGGCGAGGATCTGTGGGAGATCGGCGAGGTAACGGCGGAAGTGGGGATTACGATCACGGCGTAGGGGCCGAGCATGTTCGGCCCCTACGCATTCCTCTCACCAATAATATTCACGATTGGCGCGGTAAAACGCAAGTGTGCGCGCCAATCCCTCGCGCAGCCCAATCTGCGGTGTCCAGCCCAGGCGCCCGCGAATCAGCCGATAATCGCCGTAATAATCACCAATATCGATCGGCTTGCGGTCGGCGGGGTATGGGATAATCTCATACTGCCCTTCGCCGGCGATCTCCACCAGCAATCCGGCCAGATCGCGCAGATTGATCGTCTCATCGCTGCCCAGATTAAAGATCTGGCCGTGCGCCGCCGGCTCACTTGCCGCCAACAACAGTGCATCGACACAATCATCGGCGTAGGTAAAATCGCGGATCTGGCGGCCGTCGCCCCAGACCTGGATCGGCTCGCCGTCGATCACGCGCTTGATCCAGATGCCTAAAAACGTCTGCCGGGCGTCTTTCACCCGCATGCGCGGGCCATACGTATTGGTCAGGCGCAGCGCACATGCCCGAATGCCATAAACATTGTTGTACAGGATGTGATACCACTCGCCGGCCATCTTGTTCACGCCGTTGACATCGGTGGGATGCAGCAGATGGCGCTCATCGACCGGCAAATAATCGGGTTTGCCGTAGATCTGGCGGGTCGAGGCATAGACCACCTTGATCCCGGTATTATACTTACGGCACGACTCCAGGATCGACAACTGCGAACGACAGTTGATATCCAGATCGGTATACGGATCGCGCATCGAGTCCATATGGCTCGTCTGGCCGGCCAGATTGAACAGATAATCCTGGCTTTGCACCAGAAAATTCATCGAGTGCTCGTCGCGCACATCGGCGATATTCAGCCGAACCCGCTCGATAATGGGGTGCAGATTATGGAGATTGCCGCCATACTCGGGGATCAACGAATCGACGACTGTGACATGGGCGCCGAGATCGACCAGGCGATGTGCGAGGTTTGCGCCGATAAAGCCGGCGCGCCGGTGATCAGCACCCGTGCGCCGTCGAAAGCCGCGCGAACATCGGCGTTAGACGGAAATGTGTTATCCGACACACTTACCCCTTTGCCTTCACCACGGCACGTTCACGACGACGCGCAATCCGGCGCATATGTTCGCGGCGCACCACCAGCTTAAACCAGAGGCCGATCAACTGGATGAGCGTACGCCAGAGCCGCGGGAAATTGAAGAACTGGCTCTGGCCGTAGGTGCGATGGTAATGATGCACCGGCACTTCGGCGAACGTGTAGCCGGCATCTTGCAGCTTCTTCACCAACTCCAGGCAGATCGTCCCGCTATCCGACTCCAGATCGATCACGTCGAAAACATTGCGCCGGATCAGGCGAAAATCGCAATCTACATCACGCAACTTGAAGCCGAACAACAACTTGACGGTATGGTGATAGATACGCCCGATAATCTTGCGATGCAACGGATCGCCGCGGTCGATCTTCCAGCCGTTCACAATATCGACATCATCGCGCAGTGCCGGCAAGAGCAGGCGCAATTCGCGCGGATCGTACTGTGCGTCGCCGTCGGTATAGAAGATCAAATCTTTCGTGGCACTGGCAAAGCCCACCTGCAACGCACCGCCGTAGCCCAACGCCTGGCGATGCGTCATCACCCGGAGTTGTGAATAATGTTCGGCGAGCGACTCAAGCACCTGGACGGTATAGTCGGTGCTGCCGTTCTCGACAACAATCACCTCATAATCGTCGGTTATCGCATCCAGGGTTTCAATCGTCGCCACCACCATACTCCCAATTGTGCCTGCGTCGTTACAGGCAGGGAAGAAGGCGGTGATACTCGGGCGCGCAGTTGCTTCAGGCTTCATCTCTCATCCTCTACGCCGATGGCAGTGCTGATGCGGACCCGCATGCCCGCCGCAGGCGCCGATTATACCGGCAATACAAAGACTTAAGAGTTCTTTTTATCATCGTCCGTTTTCCATTGTATCACATATTCTATATCACATATTCGGGTAGTTTGGCCCGCCGCCGCCCTGGGGCACGGTCCACTCGATATTCTGCGCCGGATCCTTGATGTCGCAGGTTTTGCAATGTACGCAGTTCTGTGCGTTGATTGCAGACGAGGACCTTCGCCACCTTCGTCATCGAGAATTTCGTA
>JAAUQO010000165.1 GCA_012032775.1 Oscillochloris sp.
AGCCGCTTCACCTGGCTCCAATTCGGCACCAGGTTAAAGAGCGTGTCGAGGCGTAAACTTGCAAGGCGTAGCTGCTTTGCTCGACCTTGATCTGGAATGAGCCGGAAAGCGGCGCGCCGATCGCGAAATTGCGGGCAAGCTGATGGAAAGCCCAGTCGGGGCGATAGGTGGTGCCGGCCTGCTGATACGTGGCGCTGAGTAAGGCCTCGCGCAGGCGCATCGTCGGCGTATCGGCGGCGGGCGCAAGTGCGCTGAGCAGCCTGACATCACCCCAGTTCGGCACAAGATTATAGAGCGTATCGACGGCAAATGCCTGGTAGCCGAAGGTTTTGCCGTCCACGGTAATTTCGGCGCTCTTACCGACCGGCGGGCCGAGCCGGTTGATCACGGCGAACTGGTGAAAAGCCCAATCCGGGCGGAAGGGCGAACCGCCGGCGTTGTAGGTTGCTTCGAGCAAAGCTCGGCCAAGGCCGGCAGGCGGAATACTACCGCCAAGCAACTCCGAGAGCGTCTGCACATCGCCCCAGTTCGGGATGCGCGTGTAAAGTGTATCGCGGGCGAAGGGCTGATAGTTATACTCGACCCCGTCGGCCGTGATGCGGGCACTTGGCCCCATCGGCATCCCCAGGCTATGCTCGACGGCGTACTGGTGAAAGGCCCAGTCGGGGTTGTAGCCCTGGCCATTGGTTTTGATGCTGAACGAACGCTCAAGCAGCGCCTCAAGCAACTGCTCATCGGAAGGCGTGGGCGTGCCGATCGGCCCGATCGGCGGTGGCGCAGGCGGGGCGACACCGCGCAGATACGCATCAACCTCACCCCAGACCCACTCCTTCGTAACCGCCCATCCAGGGCAACTTTTGGTGTTGGTATAATCGCGATGAAACGAGATCAGATCACGCGGCGCGATATTGAGGCGCCGCGACAGTTCGCCCATCACTGCCACAGCATAGGCCCAGACCTCAGCGCTGGGCCGGGCGGTATCGAAGGCGCCCACCATTTCAAGCCCGATCGAATACCAACCGGCCCGCAACGAGCCGTTGCCGCTGCCGGCGTGGATGCCGATCTGCGACATGGGCGTCGCCAGCCAGATCCCATCGGGGCCGGTGTATATGTGCGGCGCCGAAGTCCAGCCTTTACCGGCATAGAAGCGTTGCATACCGCGCATGGTGGTAATACCGCGCCACTGCGCCTGTGTCGGGCGATAGGTATGGTGCAGCACCAGGCGCGTTGGTTTCAGGCGCCCGAAATCATAACCGGCGACATAGTTTTGCCACTCGGCGATCGACAATTTGCGATTGATAAACGGCGGGGAACCCTCGGTGGAGAAATCAGCCATGACACCTCCGAAGTGTAGGCACAAATTCGGAGGTATCGTAGCACATCGCGGGTCGGGTAGCGACGCAAAATCTTCGCTACCCGCCTTCATGCATCGTTGTCATCCGGCGCGTGCGGATAACCGAGGCGATCACCGCCACCGCCAGAACGATCAGAATCACACCCAGCGAGACCGAGGTCGGGATGTGGTAGCCGTGACCATGCAGGAACCAACCGCTAACCAGCGGCGTAACCATCTTGACGCCGATAAACGTCAGGATCACCGAGAGGCCGGTTTTGAGGTAGTAGAAATTGCGCATCACACCGGCAAGCAAGAAGTAGAGCGAGCGTAAGCCGAGGATCGCACAGATATTCGAGGTAAAGACAATAAACGGATCCTGGGTGATGCCGAAGATCGCGGGGATCGAGTCCACGGCGAAGATCAAGTCGGTGCTTTCGACGATCAGCAACACAATCAACAGCGGCGTGGCCAGGAATTTGCCGTGCTCGGAGATAAAAAAGCGATTGCCGTGCATCTCCGGGGTAACCGGCAGGATCCGGCGCACGAGCCGCACCAGTGGATTCCCTTCCGGATGGATCTCCTCCGCATCGTCATCGCGGCTCAGGCCCATGCGAACACCGGTGAAGATCAGGAATGCGCCGAAGAAGTAGATGATCCAGCCGAAGCGCGCGATCAAGACAGCACCGAGCAAAATCATCACGCCGCGCATCAGCAATGCGCCGAGAATGCCCCAGAACAGCACGCGATGCTGATAGATCGCCGGCACCCGGAAGTAGCTGAAAAGCAGCACAAAGACGAAAATATTATCGACACTGAGCGAATATTCGATCAGGTAGCCGGTAAGAAAATCGAGGCCGGGTTTGGGGCCGAGAACGAAAAAAATGCCGAGATTAAACAACAAGGCCAGCGAAATCCAGACACTCGTCCAGATCGCAGCCTCTTTGATCGATACAGCGTGTGCCTCACGCTGAAAAATCCCCAGATCGACCGCGAGCAGCACCAACACCACAGCCAGAAAGCCGATCCAGGCCCAGATACTGATATCCACATATCCTCCAGCACCAGTATGAAGTAATGAAGTAGGAAGGAGGTGCTGTTTCAGCGCAACAATCGCCGGAACAGCATAAACACGATTTGGCAGATGTCGCTACAAATCCTCGTTGTGTTCGGCAACACGTTGCGGGAAACTGACGATCGCCCGCACCCAGCCGGCCGCTTCGTCGCGGATCAGTTGGAATTTGCCGCCCAGATCCTGGTGGGCCAGCGTTTCGATGATCTGCAAACCTAAGCCGCTGCTACGCGGTGAAGGCGGCGGCGACGGATGGCGCGGCCCGTCGTCGCGCACCTCGACCGTCACCAGATGCTCGGCCAGCGAGGCCTCGATCTCGATCCGGCCGCCTTCGACCGACAGGCCATGTGAAAGCGCATTACTGATCAACTCGTTGATCACCAGGGCCAGCACAGTTGCATCGCGCGAGCCGACCCGCACTTCATCGCCGGCGACCACAAATTTCACCGGGCGATCAAAACTGATCAGGGTTGTCTGGGCGCTCTCAACCACCTGCCGCGTCACGGCATCAACCGTAGTCACGCCGACATCTTCGCGTGAGAGCAGGTTATGGATCGCGGCGATCGACTGAATGCGGGCGGCGCTTTCACGCAGGGCCTTGGCGCCCTGGCTTTCGGGCTCGACGCGGCGTAACTGCATTGCCAGGAGCGCCGAGATTGTTTGCAGATTGTTGCGCACCCGGTGATGCATCTCCTGCAACAGCGCCGACTTAATCATCAGGGCGCGCTGGCTCTCATCGTAGAGGCGGGCATTCTCAATCGCAATTGCGGCTTCGTCGGCGAAGGTGCTAAGCAAGCGCACTTGCTCATAATCGAAGAGATGCGGTTCGCGGCGATACAGGCAGATCCCGCCGATCGTACGTTCGCGGGCGCGCAACGGCATACAGAACAGCGAGTGAAAACTCTCACGCGAGGCCACCTGGGCCAGATCGGGAAAACGCGCATCCTGATACGCGTTCATCACCGCCAGGGGCCGGCTGTCACGCACCGTCTGAATGATGAAACTGCGCACCCCATCGCCTTCGCCGCCATAACTTGCCACCAACTGCAACAAACCCTGATCGTCCATCTGGAAGATCGCAGCGCGGTCGGCCTGGGCAAGTTCAACCGCCTTCTCCGTGATCAGATTGAGCACATCACGCAAACCGATCTGCTCGGCAATGCTCTTACTAACCTGTTGGAGCGTGGTCAACTCGCGGAGTTTCTGATGCAAGCGCTCATCGGTCTGCTGATAAAGCTGTGCATTGGCGATAAAAAGGCCAACTCGCCGGCGGCAACCTCGACAAAGGAGATCTCCTCCTGGGTGAAATCGCGCGGCCCGCGGGTTTGCACACTGATCACGCCCTGGAGCTTATCGGCGCTAAACTGGTAACGCTCGGCGCTGAAAAGCACAATCGGCACCGCCAGCATCGAGCGGAACGGCTCTTCGCCGAGTTGCGGCTCGACATTAAAGCGCGGCTCCTGAAGCACATCGTGAACCACGACCGGGTGCCCGAGTTGCGCGGCCCAACCGGTAACACCGACGCCGAGCCGCGAAACAACCTGACCGACGGCGGCGCGATTCAGGCCGCGGGTAGCGCGCAAAACCAACTCATCGCGATGCTTATCATACAGATAGATCGAACAGGCCTCGACCATCACCACCTGAGCGACCGTCTCAACCACGGTTTGCAGCGACGTATCGAGATCGAGGGTCGAGTTGGCGGCGGAGATAATCCGATGCAGGCCATCGAGTTCGGCGGCGCGGGCGAGCAGGCGGGTTTCCCATTCGCGGGTGCGTTGTTCTTCCTGAGCGGCGCCGAACGCGAGCAACAATTCACTAACGATCACACCTTGCGAGATCTGAAGTTTGACCGAGAGATGGAGACCGAGTTCAGTCAGCACCTCGGCGGCGCCACCCTGCGCATACCAGGCGGCGCCGATACTGCGCAGCAAACTGAGCCGCTCCTCGACCGACTGTTCCGTTTCAACCGCAATCAGTAACTCAGCGATCTGCGGCCACGTCTCGCGCAGCGCAGCAACCAGATCGGGGGGTTGCGATGTAAGTACTTCGTACATACACAATGCCTACCTTGCGGCCGAAATCGGGAAATTGCCCCTACCTCCGCACAGCCGCCTTCAGGAGCATTATAAGGAGGATACCCCCGCGACGCAACCGCATGGAGAAGTAGGCGCAGCACGCAGATAGTGTATCGTGACGGTCAGGGCCAGATATTCGTTGTGCGACCGTAACATTTCTGCGTCAACGCAGCACATCCATCGACCGCGAGGCGAAGTATAATAGCGCCGGATGATCACGCAGCGGTTCCAGGAGGAGCTATGGAAAACCTCGATCTGGCGGGTCTGATCCGCAACATCCCCGATTTTCCGATGCCCGGCATTCAGTTTAAAGACATCACCACCCTGATCGGCAATGGCCCGGCGTTTCAGCAACTCACCAACACCCTGACCGAACGCTACAAAGGCCAACCAATCGATGCTGTCGCGGGGGTCGAGTCGCGCGGTTTCATCTTCAGTGCGCCGATCGCACTGGCCTTAGGGGTAGGCTTAGTGCCGATTCGCAAACCGGGCAAACTCCCGGCCGCCACCTATCAGATCGAGTACGCCCTGGAATACGGCAGCAACAAATTAGAGATCCACCAGGATGCGTTTACCGAGGGGGCACGGGTCTTGCTTGTCGATGATCTACTGGCGACCGGCGGCACAATTGCCGCAGCCACCAAGTTGATCGAACAGGCCGGCGGAGTTGTGCATGAGTTGGCGTTTGTGATTGAGTTGACTTTCTTGAATGGCCGTGAGCAACTGGCACCATACCCGGTATACTCGTTAGTTAAGTATTGAAGCACGCTGCGCGAAACGGGGTTGATGGTGCGTCGTTGCAGCGGCTTCATTGGTGGAGCGACGCACCATACCGGTTTCACCCTGTCGGGAACGCGAAAAGCGGCGACCGCGACAACCCCGGCGTATGACGGTCACACTCGTGAAATGATTGCAGATCCTTGACAAATATGCTATAATCGACGGCAAGGATACGCATGTTCTTGCGCCTATCCTCTTCGAGTAGCGCCGGCACGATTCGCGAGTCGGCTGTAACTCCCCAATATCATTCCAATCCAAATACAGCCTTTTCGGGTAGAGCGGCGCACCCAGCGGCGATCGGTCAGATCTTCTCTGACTTCACGCCAATAGTCAGGTTCCACCGACGTAGGACCAGGGTTTTAACCCTGCTATATACCACATTGCCTCCGACGCATCAGCAGGCGACTTGCCGGCGTATCAGCGTTACCGTTCGCGGATCGCTTCGGTGTGCGTCACAGGGCTCTGCCAACTGAACCCGCCACCTTTTTGCTGCCCACCAAGAATGCACCGCAAGGAGCACGCCCGTGGTGAACGTCGCCGAGCTTGAGACGAAAACCCTTACCGATCTGCGTGAAATGGCACGCAAGCTCGATATTTCAGGCTACAGTGGTCTGAAGAAGCAAGACTTGATCGTGAAGCTTATCCAAGCCCAATCGGAAGAACAAGGTAATATTTTCAGCGACGGGGTCCTCGATATTGTCTCGGAAGGATTCGGGTTTTTGCGCGGCGAGCGAATGCTGCCCGGACCGGACGATGTTTATGTTTCCCAATCGCAAATTCGGCGCTTCGGACTGCGCACCGGCGATCGGATCTGGGGCCAGATCCGCCCGCCCAAGGAAAATGAGCGCTTTTATTCATTGCTGCGGGTAGAGATGATCAATAGTCTCGATCCCGAAACAGCGCGCCGCCGCCCGTCGTTCGACCAGTTGACGCCGATTTTTCCCGACGAGCAAATCAAACTCGAAACCGAAGCCAACCTCCTCCATACGCGCCTGGTGGATTTGATCGCGCCGATCGGACGCGGCCAACGCGGCTTGATCGTGTCGCCGCCGAAAGCCGGCAAGACGATGCTGCTCAAGGCGATTGCCAACGGGATCACGATCAATCACCCCGAGTGCCATATGATGGTGCTGCTGATTGGTGAGCGCCCGGAAGAGGTGACGGATATGCGGCGCTCGGTACGCGGCGATGTGATCTCCTCGACCTTTGATGAGCCGGTTGAGGATCATACCAAAGTGGCCGAGATGACGTTGGAGCGAGCGAAACGGTTGGTGGAAGGCGGCCTGGATGTGGTAATCCTGATGGACTCGATCACACGCCTGGCCCGCGCCTATAACCTCGATATGCCGCCCAGCGGGCGTACGCTCTCCGGCGGTATCGACCCGGTTGCACTTTATCCGCCGAAACGCTTCTTCGGCGCCGCCCGCAATATCGAAGGCGGCGGGTCACTCACGATTATTGCTACCTGTCTGGTCGATACCGGCTCGCGCATGGACGATGTGATCTACGAAGAATTTAAGGGCACCGGCAACATGGAGTTGCACCTTGATCGCAAGTTGGCCGAAAAACGCATCTTCCCGGCCCTCGATATCCAGCGCTCCAGCACCCGCCGCGAAGAGTTGCTGCTGAGCCAGGAAGCGCTCCGGCAGGTCTGGACATTGCGACGAATGGTGAGTATGCTTGGCGATAATGAAGGCACTGAATTGATGTTGACGCGCATGTCGAAGACAAAAACAAACGGCGAGTTTTTGCAAACGCTCAGCAAGAATTAGGACACAGGATATAGTTTGTGGTAAAGCCCGCCAAAGCGGGCTTTTTGTTTTCTGAAGATATTCAACTGCACGCAAGTGCTAGGCAAATGATGATAATTGGCCTATAATGGCGGCGAAGCCCGCCATGGTTCGTTGCGAAACTTTTCCAGCCCGAGTAACGTATTTCCCTATGAGACGCCCGCATGCCATGGACTGAATCATGGCCAGTAAAGGAGCTTTTCTCATGCGCTGTACAACGTGCGATGCTGAATTGGCGGCGAATGCCCGCTTCTGCACCAACTGCGGCACCCCGGTTGCCGCCCCTGAACCCGCCCGCTGCCGGCAGCGGCCCCTCACAGACGATGGCCGATGTCTACGACAATACCCCTGGAGAGCGGATCGATCTGCCCGAACCGACCGTTGTCGGCAGCGGTGCAGGCCAGAGTGGTTTGCGCTATAAAATTATCGGCACCACGATGCAGGCGGTGGTGATCGAACTGCCGCCGAACCAGAATGTCTTCTCGGAGCGCGGCGGTATGAGCTGGATGAGCGCCAACATCCAGATGCAGACGAATATGGAAGGCGGTCTGGGCGCGCATTCAAGCGCATGTTCTCCGGCGAGTCGATCTTTATGGTCAACTTCACTGCCAGCGGCGGCACCGGCGTGATCGGCTTCTCGGCCGAATTCCCCGGCAAGATCGTGCCGTTGAACCTCGGTAGCGGCCAGGAGATCATCTGCCAGAAAGACTCGTTCATGTGCGCCGAGCGCAGCGTGCAACTCGACATTCATTTCCGCCGCAAGCTCGGCGCCGGCTTCTTCGGCGGCGAAGGCTTTATTATGCAGCGGATCACCGGGCCGGGCCTGGCCTTTGTCGAGCTCGACGGCGAGATTGTGGAATATACGCTGGAACCCAATCAGGTGCTGAAGGTCGATACCGGCCACGTTGCAATGTACGAGCCGACGGTGCAGTTCGATGTCGAAATGATGCGCGGCTTCAAGAACATCCTGTTCGGCGGCGAGGGTCTGTTCCTGGCAACATTGCGCGGCCCGGCCGGGTCTGGCTGCAAACGATGCCGGCGATGAATCTGGCCAAGAAGCTGGCCCAGTATATGCCGCAAAGCACCAGCAACAGCGGTGGCGGTTCGTCGATTAACCTGGGGAATTTGTTCTCGGAGTAAGCACCTTTGCTTGCTCCGGCAAAATTTTTCGCCTCGGTGCCCTCGCCGCACGGCTTGCAGTGCGGCGAGGGCGCTGCTATAATTGCCGCAACAACGATGATGGAGCAAGTGCTGTGTTGGGCTTTCAGAGAGCCGCCGGTTGCTGCGAGGCGGTAGTACCGCGCAGGTGCGTCCACTCCTGAGTTATCGCCCGAACCGTGAGTAACGGCTCACGCAGTAGGCCCGATCGGGTGCGCCCGTTATCGCGTTGGTGCGTTACCGTGGCCAGCGGAACGTAACCTCTGAGGCCGCAGCGTGCTGTGGTGAATGAAGGTGGCACCACGAGGAGCTTCCGGCCCTCGTCCTTCTCGGGACGGGGGCCGTTGTGCATGAATGAGCCAGATTTACGATGGGTTACGGGAAGCCGGGCTGACCATCGCCTATAATTTGATCGTCAAAGCCCGCGCGCTGCTGCGGCAGGCGGTGCGACCGACGGAGATGGGTGTACGGGCGCTGGTACGCGATGGCAGCGCGATCCTGCTGGTGCGACATCGCGGCGGACGCACACCCTGGGGCTTGCCGGGCGGCGGGATCGGTCGTTATGAGCCGCTTGATGTAGCGGCTGTACGCGAGGTGGTTGAGGAAGCCGGATGCCAGGCGCAGGTTGATCATTCGCTTGGGCTGTATCACCATTTTGCCGGAGGGATGAGTAACTATATTGTGGTGTTTATCTGTACGGCGCAATCGCGGTTGCAACCACCGGTTGGCGATCTGGAGATCGTCGATGCGCAATTCTTCTCCCCGCACGCCTTGCCGCCCGCCACGGAACCCGGTTCGATCCGCCGGATCGCCGAGTACCTTCAGGGAGAACGAGGGATCTATCGGCGTTGGTGAAATGTGCATGTACAAAAGAACAATCGTGATTGGCTGATCAGTGGCTTTGCCGCAAACCAGACGATCCCTTCTTTATGGTACTGATACAGGAGCAGGCGCGTAAGCGCCATTGGAGGCACGAGAATGGCCTATACACCGATTTTGGCAACCCTGGGCTATGTCCTGTCGCCCGACCAGAGCCTGGTTCTGATGGTGCATCGCAATGCGCGTCCCGGCGATCAGCACCTGGGCAAGTATAACGGCCTGGGCGGTAAGTTGGAGCCGCACGAGGATATTGTGGCCGGGATGCGGCGTGAATTGCGCGAAGAGGCCCATATCGAGGCGATGGCGATGCATCTGCGCGGGAGTGTGAGTTGGCCGGGCTTCGGCAAGCATGGCGAAGATTGGTTCGGCTTTATCTTCACGATTACCAGTTTCAGTGGCGTGCCGCCGATGAGTAATCACGAAGGGACGCTGGAATGGGTCTCGGTCGATCGTATTCACGAATTGCCGCTCTGGCCCGGCGACCGCTATTTCTTGCCGTTGGTGTTCAGCCCCGAGCCGCGCCAGTTCCATGGCGTTATGCCCTATCAGAACGGCGAGCCGATAAGTTGGACGTACAACTATGTATAAGCATACGGTGTGAGGCGTGATGATCAGCGGCCGTTTACTAGGGCGTGATGAGATCAAAACGATCTGGACGATCGATCGCAGCGAGGTGATCACGGCGCTGTACACCCTTGAAAACGGGGCGCTGGTGCTGCGGCCGGAGTATCACAATGTGCGCGGCTGGGAGCCGGGTAAGGCCGAGCAGGTGACGCCGGGATTTGAGGCTTGTTATGATCGTGGCGGCTGGTTTTATGGCCTGTTTGATCACGAGCGGCTGATCGGCGCGGCAGTGCTCGAAAATTGTTGGATCGGTGCAACCGCAGATCTGTTGCAACTGGATTTTCTGCATCTGAGCCATGGATACCGTGGGCGGGGGCTGGGAAAGCGGCTGTTTATGGCGGCGGCAACCGAGGCGCGGCGGCGGGGAGCGCGGCGGATGTACATTTCGGCAACGCCGTCCGAGCATACGATCGGGTTTTATACGCACCTGGGGTGCGTTCTCGCGCCGGAACCCGATCCGGAGTTGTTTGCGCTGGAACCGGACGATATTCATCTGGAATACGCGCTTGGTAGCGCGATGCTTGATGCCTGACATTTGATCAGGCTACTCGCATCGGCGCGAAGCGCTCTCGGGCTGCCGTGCAGCTATCCACTATGCCGGTGCAGCATGCTGCATCGGTGCATAGATGAGGCATACGATGGATCCAATGCTGCTGCTGGTCTTCGTCGTCGGCGGATTGGTGCTCTTCGGCATTGTAGTGTTGATGTTGAATCGGGCCTGGGGCGATTTTCCGAGCAAGGTCAGTACGCCGCCGAGTGATCCGCTGCGCCCGTCCACTCAGTCATCCGCGCCGACGCAAGAATCGGCGCAGTCGCATGCAGCTGCCGAGCCGGAGTTGCCGGCGGGCGCACCGAGCGACGGATTAATCCAGGTGAAACATCCGCTTGTGCATCGCACGATCGCCCAGGCGCTTGAGCGGGGCGGAAGTCCGTATGCAACCTATTTTATGCGCGACGGCGAGACGATCTATCTGAATCTGGATCGGATCGCGACCCGGCGCAGCGGATGCGGATCGCGCAGACCTTCATGATGATCAATGAGGGCCAGAGTTCGAATATATCGCTGCCGGATATGTTGCGGGCGATGCAGGAGATTACGCGGCTACGCTAATGCGCAAGGCAACATGCACGATTGCCCGACATGGCGAGCCGGTCTCTTAGCCGAATGAGGAGTATCATGCTCGATATCAAGGTTCTGCGTGAGCAGCCGGAATATGTGAAGACCCAGTTGGCGCGTTTTGGGATCGAACCGGAAGCAGTCGATCGGGTGCTGGAGTTCGATGAGCGCCGGCGCACGCTCTTGCGTGAGGTTGAGGCGTTAAAAGCCGAACGTAATGCCGTCTCGAAGGAGATCGCCAGGATCAAGGATGGCGCCGAACGCGCGCCGAAGATCGTGGCGATGCGTGAGGTTGGCGATCGGATCGCGCTGTTGGATAAAGAAGTGGCGGCGGTTGAGGACGGCCAGCGAGTTGCGATGCTGGATATTCGCAATCTGCCGCATCCCGATGTGCCCGACGGCGCCGACGACAACGCCAATCCGGTGATCGCGCAGGAAGGCGAGGAGCGCCAACTGCCGTTCCCGGCCAGGCCGCATTGGGAATTGGGCGAGTCATTGGGCATTATCGACTTCGAGCGCGGCGTCAAGCTGGCGGGGTCGCGTTTTTATATCTTGAAAGGATTGGGCGCACGGTTGCAACGGGCGCTGATCCAGTGGTTACTCGATCTGCACGTTGCCCAGGGCTACAGCGAAGTCTACACGCCGTTTATGGTCAAAGAGGCGGCGTTGTGGGCGTCGGGGCAATTGCCCAAATTCCGCGACAACCTGTATCACGACGAAGAAGCTGGCATGTGGATGGTGCCGACCGCCGAAGTGCCGGTGACGAGCCTGTACGCCGACGAGATCCTGGAGGCGAGCCAGTTGCCGATCTATCACTGCGCTTATACGCCCTGCTTCCGCAAAGAGCAGGTGAGCGCCGGGCGCGATGTGCGCGGCATTAAGCGCGGCCACCAGTTCGACAAAGTCGAAATGTATATGTTCGAATTGCCGCAGAACAGCTACGCCGCACTGGAGAAGTTGCGCCGCGATGCTGAAGAAACGGCCCGGCTTTTGGGTTTGCCGCTGCGCACCAAACTGCTCTGCACCGGCGATATCGGCTTCGGCGCGGCCAAAACATATGACATCGAGGTCTGGGCGCCCGGCCAGAACGAGTGGCTTGAGGTTAGCTCGTGCTCGAATGTCGAGGCGTTCCAGGCCCGGCGGGCGAATCTGCGCTACCGGCCGGAGCCGGGGGCGAAGCCGGAATTTCTGCATACGCTCAACGGCTCGGGGTTGGGGGTGCCGCGCACCATGATCGCAATCATGGAGAATTACCAACAGGCCGACGGCAGCATTGTTGTGCCTGAGGTGTTGCGGCCGTACATGGGTGGGATCGAGATTATTCGTTGAATGGTTGGGCCTGGACTGCTCGCATACAGGCAATCCAGGCCCAGCGAAAATCTTTGTGTAACAGATTGATGTTGCGCTTTCGATTGCGATCTAGTACCATAAACCTATGCCAGTTCTGATCAATTTAACTTCTGCTAATCACGGTGGTACTGCACCAAGTTGCGGTACCGGCGACCATAGCAGTTGCGGCCCGGATTGCGGCTGCGGCTGCCCATATACGGCAATGATCGAGCGGGGACGAACCGAGTTGATCGCCGAGGTTGAACAGCGCTACCCCAACCAATGGTTGGCGTTTGTGATTCCACCCGGCGAGGACGAATTCGCCCCCGAACACGGAATGCT
This sequence comes from Oscillochloris sp., assembly GCA_012032775.1. GTDB lineage: Bacteria > Chloroflexota > Chloroflexia > Chloroflexales > Chloroflexaceae > JAAUQO01. The sequence continues at coordinate 12,503 of JAAUQO010000165.1, forward strand.
TGTTGTTCACAGCATGGACGACAACGAAGTATGGGATGCGGTCGGTCGGATTACGTTTAACCAGGTAGTTCACGTCTACTTCAACGGATCCGACGCCGCCTATAATGTGTGGGCGGCAGAGACGTAATTGCATCGGCAGCTTATGAACCGTGCGATCGACAGCTATCTTCCGCCTTTGCCGCAAACCGGGCGCCAACCGGCCCCCGGCGACTCGACGCCGCCGAGCCTTCTGCAACGGTTGCGCGCAGCAGTTGAACGGGTTACCGGCGATATCTTCATCAACGACAGCGATCCGCTGGTAAGCGAACTCGGTCAGTTGGCACGCACACGGCATCCCCGCCAGGCCGACGACTATTTCGCCCTGGGTGATTTGTGCGCGCAGCGAACGTTGAACGGCATGGATCTCAATCGCGGGTATGGCGAGAAGGCGATGATCGCCTACAGCCGGGCCGGCGATTGTTCGTCCAGTGATGCGGCCTTCGCACGCCGTTCGATTCTGGCCTTCGGTTTCTGGACGGTCGATGTCGCTCGGATGATCGGCGACGCCCAGGTTCTTGAAACGGCAGCCGCGATCTGCGAGATGGCGCTGCGCTCACCAAGCCTCGACGGCGCCAATAGCGCCGCCGGTCAACTCCGCGAGGCGATCGACTCGCTACGCATCCAGGTATCGCGTATTTATGATCCTGAGCCGGAGCGCTTGAGCGAAGAGGCCGAACGCCGCCAACGCAGCCGGAAGCTAACCGACCAGGGCCAGGCGATGCTGCGCACGCAACAGATGAGCGAGGCGCTTAACCTTTTTGACCGGGCGATCGAAGCCGATGAGGCAAATGCGACGGCCTGGCTGTGGCGGGCGCTTGCGCTGACGGATGTAGCGCGCTTCGATGATGCGTTGCAAAGCTACGATAAGGCGATCGAGTTGGATGCCACCAGCTACGGCGCCTGGAACGCCAAAGGTACGCTGTTGATGGAATTGGGGAAGCCGGCCAAAGCGCTGGAGTGTTTTGAACGCGCCCTGGAGATGCCGCTGCCGCCGCCGATTGTGAAAGCGGCCTTCTTGCTTAGCAAAGGCAAGGCGCTGTATGCACTCGGGCGCTATGAAGAAGCTCGCGATGCGCTCGTGCGCTCCGATCAACTCGACTCGACCCCTGAGAGTGTCGCCGGGATCGCGGCCTGCCATGAAATGCTGGGGCGCGACGCATAGGGCGAATGTAACTGCGCAAGGCAACATCGCGAACCCTGGGGCGTGCCGGTTCATCGGCAA
>JAAUQO010000166.1 GCA_012032775.1 Oscillochloris sp.
GAAGAGATCGATCGCCGCCGCCACTCGCACCGCTGCATGCCGCCCTGGCAGCGGCGACGCCTGCGGTTCGCCGGCGTCAGTTGGAACGCCTGGCCGCCGCCGAGGGGTTGGCGATTGTGGATCGGATTATCGGCGGCAGCGCCGCGCCGGCCCCCGTAGCGCTGCGAATTGAACAGGTAGCTCTGGCGATCGGCGTATGGATGCGCAGTCTGGCGCAGATCAACCCGCTCTTGCTGATCCTCGACGATGTGCAATGGGCGGCGCCCGATCTCTGGCCGATGCTCACATTGCTGCGCGAATCACTGGCAGGTGCCCCGGCGCTGATCCTTTTATTGGCCCGCGACGACGAATTACGCATCAATCCCGAGAGTCGTACGGCTGCCGAGCAATGGAATGCAGCCGGCGATCCGCTGATTCGGCTCGATGGCCTTCGTAATGCCGAATTGGATGAATTGGTGCTGGCGTGCGGCGCCGAGCTTGATCAGGCGGCGCTGGCGCAGCTGCGAACGGCGAGCGGCGGGAGTCCGTTGCTGGCCCTGAGTTTGTTACGCAGCGGTGTGCCGGCCGCGCGCCGGCGCAGCACGAAGCATTGCTGGCCCGCCGGATCAGCGCCCTGAGTGCGCCCGCCCGACGGGTTGTTCAGATCGCGTCGGTGATCGGGCGGGACATAGATTACGCGCTTTGGGAAGCGGTTGCGGCAGCGGAGGGGATCAGCGCCGCACAACTGCCGCTTCTGGCCGGCGAGCTAGAGCGGGCCGGGATTGTTGTGCTTGGCGATGCGGGATATCGCTTTGCCCACGACATATTGCGCAGCGCGGTTTATAACCGGATCGCGGGGCGTCGCCGCCGCTATTGGCATCAACTGGTGCTGACGATCTGGCAGCGCCAACAACCCGCCGCCGCCGCCCTATTGCATCACGCCGCGCGCGCCGGTGATCGGGCGGCAATTGCCGCATTCGGCCTGGCCGCAGGCGCCCATGCGCTCACCGCCCACAGCTACCGTACCGCCCGCGACGCCTACACTCAGGCACTTGCGGCCCTGGCTTCCGATGCGGTTGCGGCGCGGTATACGGCCACGCTGGGGTTGGTTCAGGCCCTGGAGGTGCTTGGCGAGCGCGAGGCCCAGGCTGCCGCGATCACGCAACTGGTGCAATTGGCGCAACAGCTTGGCGACGATCGTCGCACTGCCGAGGCGGCCATCCATCACGCTACATTGCGCTGGAGCACCGGTGCATTTGCCGCCGCCGCCGTGATTGCACAGGCCGGACTCCAGGCCGCCGAGCGGATCGCCGATCTGCGTTTGCAGGGCCAATTGCACGAGATCGCCGGACGTTGCGCCCGTGATCTTGGTGATTATGATGCCGCCGAGCAGGCATTCCGCACCGCCCGCAGCCAGTATGCGGCGCTCCGTGATCAGCGCGGCGTCGCCTGGATCGACGGTATGCTCGGCCTGGTGGCGCAGCGTCGCGGCGACTTTCAGCAGGCCGCCGAGTATCAGCGCCGTGCGCTCGCCGCCTATCGCAGCGCCGGTGATCCTTATCACGAGTTACGCGCCGCCACCGGCCTGGCCCTTGCGCAGTGGATGCTCGGCAATTATCTGGCGGCGCAGGCCGAATTCCAGCACATTCTGGCGCACGCGCGGCAGGTCGGCGATGGTCGCATTCTTGAGAGTACCCTGGCCAATCTGGGCGCCCTGGCCGATATTCTGGGCGATTATCAGGCTGCGATCGAATTGAAGGGCGAATCACTGGCCCGCTCGCGGGCCGCCGGCAATCAGATGGGCATAGCGGTCAATCTTTGTAACCTGGGGATCACGGCCACCAAGCTTGGTGATTATCGGCAGGCGCTGCGTGCCTTCGGCGAAGCGCTCAGCCTTGACCGCGCTACCGGCCGGCGTCAGGGCGAGGCATATGCCCTGCACGCACGCGGCCAGGCCCTGCTCGCCGCCGATCAAGCCGCCGCCGCGTGTGCCGATCTTGAATTGGCGCGCACCATTCGGGCGGAACTGGGTGAGCGCGATCTGTTGTTGTCAACCGAGGCCGATCTGGCGCTGGCCCTGCTGGAGCGTGATCGCCGTGCAGCGCAAACGCTGATCAGCCATGCATTGGCCCGGTTGCAGCCTGCTGATCGCGCCGATCTACGTGAGCAGGTGCATGCTGCGGCCTATCGGGTGTTGCACGCTTGTGGTGATCTGGTCGGCGCCGAAAATCATCTTGATCGGGCCTACGAGGCGATGGTGAGCTTCCTCGCGCCGTTGCCGCCGCAGGTGCATGCGCTGCCTGTTGCAGGCCGATCCATTGCACCGGCGCGTGCAAACAGCCCTGGCCGAGCGGGCCGAGATCCGGATTGTGCGTCTGGTGCGGGCCGATGTGCCGTTGGGCCGCCGGCTCGCGCCGACGATTTTGTCGAGGTGCGCTGGATCGTCGCAACCCCCGCCGACGCCGCACTGCCTTCGCCGGCCGAACGCCGGCGCCATGTTCTCAAGCGCCTGCTGGACGAAGCTGCGGCCCAGGGTGCAGCCCCCACCGACGCCGATCTCGCGGCGGTGTTGAATGTCAGCCGGCGCACAATCATTCGCGACATGGCTGCGCTGGGCGCCTCCGGCATCAGCCGGCGCACGCGTCGCCGGATGTCACAATAGTTTCGCCCAACCCCCTTCGCCCGCTCCACAACCCCCGCGCTCGCCCTGTCACCATAGTGCCGCCGCGCCGACTTCGTATCGACGACGGCATGCTAAGGTCGTTCCGAAGGTTTCAGAAGTGCAGGTTCATACAGCGGCATGTGCATCAGGCGGCGGCAGTACACGGCGCAGCGCCTGCCACCATCTTGCACGCCGAATCCTGCCTGCTGAATGTGCCCTGGAAGGAACGCTGCCATGCAGTCACAGCGGGTCGTGTTCATCGTGCGGATGTGGAAGACGCCGCCTGAACAAGGGCAACCCCAACTCCGCGGATCGATTGAGGCGGTGCCTGACGGGAACCGGCGCTACTTTGGCAGCATCGACGAGCTTTGTGCGTTGCTGCAACTTGCAGTAACCGATCTCGACACAGCGAATGAGGAGGAATCATGAAGCAGTTTGGCCTGACATCCGGAGTGATCGCGTTCGCAGCGGCACTGCTGCTGATATTCCGTGTGACTCCTGTGCCGGTGGCTGCCGTTGCTTTGCAGCAGGCAAGCCTGAGCGCCGGAGCGCCGGGGTTGCTGCATTATCAGGGCTTTTTGAGCGACGGCGCCGGCAACGCATACAGCGGCGAAGCCGATTTTACCTTCGCGGTGTATGCTGCTTCCAGCGGCGGCAGTGCATTGTGGCAAGAAATTCAGAGCAATGTCGCCGTGGGTGAGGGCTTCTTCAATGTCTTGCTCGGCAGCGTTACGCCGTTGACGGCCGAGATCTTCGACGGCACCGAGCGATACCTTGAAGTGACGGTCGATCTTGGCGCGGGCAGCACCACCCTGCCGCGCCAACGCCTGGCGGCGGTGCCATACGCATTTCAGGCCGCCGCTGTTCCGTGGGACGGCATCAGCGGTGTGCCGGCCGATTTCGCCGATGGTGTAGACGACAGCGGCGCCGCGTATGAAAACGTGATCACGGTGGCTCAGAGCGGCGCTGATTACAGCTCGGTTGCTGCGGCGCTGAACAGCATCGGTGATGCGTCGGAAACCAACCGCTACCTGGTCTGGGTGGCGCCGGGCGTGTACAGCGAGACCGATCTGGCGAGTGTGCAGGCGTATGTCCATCTCAAGGGCAGCGGCGCAAACACAACCGTGATCAGCTCGGCGCGCACCAATACGGTGCAAAACGACAGTGCGGCAACTGTCCGGCTGTACGATAACGGGCGAATCAGTGCGCTGACGATTCGCAACACCGGCAGCGGCACCTTCGGCATCGGTATCTGGAGTGCCGAGGCAACCCGTGGGGCGGTGATCAAAGATGCCGTGATCGAGGCTGTCGGTAGCGGCGGCACCGGCCATTTTGCGATCTACCTGTCCGACTCCGAGCCGACGATCAGTGACAGTGTGTTGCGGGCCGGCGGCGCAGTCGGCGGAAGTGCGGCCGTCAACACGGCCCTGGGCAGTGTCAACAACGCCGGTGGCTTCCCGCAACCATTGATCGAGCGCAGCATTCTGATCGGTGGGAACAACGATCCGAACGGCAAAACCTGCGCCGGCAACAGCGGCACCGGCTATGGCATCCAATATACCAACAGCGCGCCGGAAGTGAGCGAGAGCTATGTTTGCGGCGATTACCGCAGCATCTTCGGCGGCGTAGCCGGCATCACCAGAGTGATCCATTCACAGTTGGCGGTCAGCAGCAGCAACGGCGCGTTTTTGCTCGAAACCACTGGCTCAGTTGCGATCACAATCGCCAACTCGGGCGTGTTCTACAACGGCAACAAGCACAGCGGCACCGGCAACATCACCTGTGCCAACAGCTATGGCGCCAACTACGCGGTTGTCAGCGACGGCAACAACGTCGCCACGGCGTGCAATTAGCGAGGTGGCTGCAATGACATGGATGAAACAACCACGTATGCTGCTGTTGCTGATCGGTTTGCTGCTGTTGATCGGGCTGGGAAGTGCGGCCGCAGCGGGCGAACAGATCACGCGCAGCAATATCGGGAGCGGCGGGGGCACCGTGAGCAGCGGGAATATTCAACTTACGACGAGTGTGGGCCAGGCGGTGGCGGGTGTAACCGGGGATTCGCTGGTGTTATGTAGCGGGATCACATGCGGCGCCGGTGCGCCGGTGAGTACCCCGCAAGAGTTGCTGTATCTGCCGATGCTGTTTCAGTGACCCGAGTTATGCGGCGGAACAGGCAAGGCATTTGCGTCGGTTTGGCCACGAAGCCGCCAAACCGACGCAAAAACAGCTTCTTCCCAAAGGCGCGTAGGGCAGATCAGGCTCAGCCCTACGCACTCCCGAAGAAGCGCAACGCAAGGCGTAATCGTTCTTCCAATTCCGGCGGCGCGTCGGCGGGGATTGCGGCGATCGCGGCGGCCGACTCGGCGCTGCTGTAGCCCAGGCCCACCAGCAATTCAACCAGTTCGGCGTTCACCCCACTGGCGGCCGGGGTCTGGCCCGACACCATTGCGATGGGCAGCCCCGTCAGGTCGATCTTGCCCTTGAGTTCAAGCACCAGCCGTTCGGCCGTTTTCTTGCCGATGCCGGGAACTCGCGCCAGGCGAACCGTATCACCGCCGGCGATCGCGGCGCGGATCTCGTCGGTGGCGCCGGCCGACAACAGATTCAGCGCCACTTTCGGCCCGATCCCCGACACAGTCAAAAAGCGCTCGAACAAACTACGCTGCTCGACCGCCGCGAAACCATACAGCGTCATGCTATCTTCGCGCACAATCAGCAACGTATGCAAAAACACCGTGTCGCCGACCGCGCCCACGGAACCAAGCACCGGCCGCGGTGCATACACAAGATAGCCGACCCCGGCTGTTTCAACGACAAGATGATCGATCCCGAGGGCGGCGATCACGCCGCGAACACTAGCAATCATAGGTGAAGGGCTTCAGATAGGAAAAAAAAGAGTTGGTGATACAGCAGAACTGTACCACCAACAAGTGTATCATAGCATCTACGGATTGAGTTCAACCAGTTCGCCGTTACGGGCGAAGATAATCCGCTCGGCGATATTGGTGGCCCGGTCGGAGATGCGTTCGAAGGCGTGTGCAACAGCGAGCAGATCGGCGTAGCGCCGGGCCGCATCAGGGTCGGATGCGAGGGCCAGAATAATCTCGTTGCGGGCCTGATCATAAAAGCGATCGACGGTTAACTCTTCGTGGCCGATCGCCTCGGCCGCCGTCACATCCTGCTGATCCAACGCCACCAGCGTATGCTCCAGAATCGCCAGTGCCGCCGCGCCGAGTTGATGCAGCCCGGCCGGAATCGGCGCGCCGTTGATCAGTTTTGCGACCCGCTTCGCATAATCGCCGATCCGCTCAAGCTCGGAGCCGACCAGGATCGCCTCGATGATTCGCCGCAGATCGCCGGCTACCGGTTGCTGCGTGGCGATCAACATCACGGCAAACTGCTCTAACTGTTGTTGGGCCTCGTCGGTGATCGCGTCGTTGGCGACGATTTGCGCCGCCAGTTCGGTATCGCCGCGATCAAGCGCATCAATCGCGCGTGCAACCGCCGTTACCGCCAGATCGGCGAGTTCCCGCATCCGGATGTGAAGGTTATACAGTTCGTCTTCGAAATGTCCACGCATGTTCATATCAGCCTCCTTGCTGATCGAGCGCGCTATCGCAAGATGCCTGAGCGCGCTGCCGCGCGGCTTGCCAACCGGATATCCGCTTCTGGATCAGGCTCAAGCATCATGCTCACCGCGCCAATACGCCGGTATGCGAATTGAGGATCGGGTGTATGCCGACGGTTGTCTGCTGAAGCCGGATAACCATTGCTACGATCTACAATAAGCGTACGCTATTGCCGGCGCAACAAAAAAATAATCCGGTTACAGCCGGCGCAGATCCGACAACCCATACCTCACGCTCTACGTCTCTATACCCTACTGATAACGCACTCCGCGCGCGATCACGGCCCTCACTTCAAACAGGCTATTGATCTGCTCCAGTGGATTGCCATGCACCGCGATCAGGTCGGCCGATCTGCCGTTCGCCAGGGTGCCGATATCGGGCCGGCGCAACGCTTCCGAGGCCAGGCGTGTGGCGGTTTGCAGCGCCTGGTGCGGCGTCAATCCGACCTGATCGACCAGTTCGGTCAGATTGTAGGCGAAATCCTCGAACGGGTTCAGGGTCACGCCGGCATCGCTGCCGGAGATGAACGGCACGCCGAGCGCGTGCAGACGGCGCAGGTTGGCCATTCGCGTACCACCCATACGCCGGCGCATCTGTTGCAAGGGATGATCTTCCGCCAGGCTCGCCGCCGCTCGTTTGGCGATCGCCAGGGTCGGACAAACATAGGCGCCACTTGCATGCACGGCCCGGGCGGCTTCCTGATCGTAGACAATCCCCTCAGGTGTCAGGAATGAACAGTGCTCGATCGTGCGTACGCCTGCCTGTGCGGCGCAGATCACGCTTTCGGTGGCATGACAGTGTGCGGCGACATCGAGCCCGAGCCGTTTCGCCTCATCGCAGATCGCCTGGATCTGGGCGGGTGTATATTGCGCCGCCGCCGGATTCGTGCGCGGCGTCAGCGCTCCGCCGCTCGCCATCACTTTGATGAAGTCGGCGCCGGCCTTTACCTGTGCGCGCACCATACGCCGCAAATCCGCCTCGCTGTCGGCTTCCAGGCCGAAGAACCAGCAATGCCCGCCGGTGGTAGTGATCGCGCCGCCGGCGGCGATGATCCGCGGCGCCGGGATGATTCCACCGGCCGCAGCCGCGCGCAATGCGAAGATCAACTCATTCTGCCCGCCGCACTCGCGCACCGTGGTGACGCCGGCCAACAAGGCGCGCCGGCAGGCCTCGACGCCGCGAATCAGCTTGATCTGATCGCTGTCGTTGCTGTAATCCTCCAGCACATGCTCGGAAGCCGAGAGCGTCAGATGCACATGGCTATCGATCAAACCCGGCAGCAAGGTCACATCACCAAGATCGACCAGCTCAACGTCGGCCGGTGCATCGGCCAGGGCGCCCGCATACACGATCTGCTCAGCGTCGATCGTCACGGCCCCCGGCGCGATCACCTCTTCCGACAGGGCGGTGTACAACCGGGCGGCGGTGTAGGTGCGCTTCATTGCACTTTCCTTGTTTTTATGCTTTGGGTTGGCGACGAAGCTGCCAACCGAAAGCAAAAGAATGGTTCCTTCCGCCATTATAGCGGTGATTGCTTCACGCAGAACGCCGCGTTTCGTCGCGCCCCGCCGCCGGAGGCGGGCGTTGTAACAGCTGTACCGTGCTTTCGATAAGTGCATGAAGCGATCTATAATTCTGCTATGCTCACCAGCGACCAACTGAAGATTGCCGCCGACATGTTGCCGTTCCTTGAGGACGAAGGCGCGCCGCTTACTCGTGATTTCGTAGCTCAGGCGACGTTGTTTCAGCTTCCGGTGGGAACAACGGTGTTCGAAGAGGGGGATCTTTGTAGCTCGTTCGCTATTTTGGCCAGCGGGCAGGTACGTGTATTCGCAATCGGTGAAACCGGGCGCGAGATCACTCTCTACCGATTCGCGCGCGGCGAGAGTTGCATCCTTACAGCGAGCTGCATTCTGAGTGAACAACAATTCCCGGCCCTCGCCACCGTCGAGGAAGACTCGCAAGCCTTCATCATCCCTCATCATACCTTTCAACACTGGATCGATGTACACCAACCCTGGCGCACCTACGTCTTCCAGATGCTTGCCCGCCGGCTCTCCACCGTTATGGCTGTCCTCGACGAAGTCGCCTTCCGGCGCATGGACACGCGGATCGCCGAGCTATTGCTGCGCCGGGCTGCGGTCGATCAGTCCACCATCAACCTCACCCACCAGCAGATCGCGGCCGAACTCGGCAGTTCGCGCGAGGTGATCAGCCGCATCCTGGCCGACTTCGCCGCCGAAGGTATGATCGAATCGGGTCGCGGCAACATCACCATCCGCGACCGCCAACGCCTCATGAGGCGGACAGGCAGTTTCTGAAAAGGTGAATCCTTGGCAGTCTTTGTCCGGCTGCCTGCTGGCTCCCGGATCATGGCCCCTTTGTGACATTGTCACTGAACTCCCATCGTCCGCCTGCTATCCTCAAATCAGAGACACACAACGACACATGATGAAGGAGGATGGCGATGCAAGCGAATATGGGTACACTTGATCGGGTTATACGGGTGGTGTTGGCGGCAACTGTGGCGGTGCTGATCCTGACGGGCCTGCTTAGCGGCGTAGCGGCGATCATCCTGGGTGTGCTGGCGGCGGTATTCGTGTTTACAAGCGCAATCGGCTTCTGCCCGCTCTATGCGCCCTTCAAAATCTCAACCCGCACAAAGTCGCATTGATGAGCTTGTTCAGGTGGCCTGGACGACATTCCCATGCGCGTTCAGGCCACAGATAGTGCATCACCGTGGTATAACCACCAGTTGGTTGCGTAGATTGTCGATAGTCCCGGTTTCCGATGTGCCGCCTCAGAATGCTTCGTAGACAAAGTATCGCGCCTTGTGCTCGCATCACTGCTTTTCAGCGCTCGCGTATCTTTCGCCGGCTTCCAACGGTTCACCGTGCGGAAGTGTAGCGCCGATCGGTGGCGCTGCGTGTCGGCGAGGTCGTGTATGCTGGCGAAGGTGTTGAGTTGCGCTGTGATCGGCCTGGAAGGCGTATTGGTCGAGGTCGAGGTTGATATTGCGCCGGGCTTGCCGGCATTTACGGTGGTGGGCTTAGGCGACGCTGCGGTGCAGGAAAGCCGCGAGCGGGTGCGGGCGGCGGTACGCAACTGCGGCGCCAGCTTTCCGATGCGCCGGATCACGGCGAATCTCGCCCCCGCCGATCTACGCAAAGCCGGCCCGGCCTACGATCTGCCGATCGCCGTCGGTTTGTTGCTGGCTTCGGAACAATTCAGCGGCGCAATCGAGCGCAGCGCATTCATCGGCGAACTTGGGCTCGACGGCAGCCTCCGTCACACCGACGGCATCTTGCCCATGGCGGCCATCGCCCGTGCTCAAGGCATCGAGACGTTGTTTGTGCCGTACGAAGACGGCGCCGAAGCTGCCTTGATCGAAGGATTGACCATTGTGCCGGTACGCACACTGGCCGATCTGCTGGCGCATCTCAGCGGTGATCGCGCCATCCCGCCCTACTTCGCGACCGGCGCCATCAACCTCGATATTGAACACAGCGGCGTCGATCTACAGGAAGTACGCGGCCAGGAACACGTCAAACGGGCCTTGGAAGTAGCGGCGGCAGGCGCGCATAACCTCCTGATGTCGGGTAGCCCCGGCTCGGGCAAAACCATGATGGCCCGCGGCTTACTCTCGATCTTGCCGCAGATGAGCCTCGACGAAGCCCTTGAAGTCAGCAAAATCTACAGCGTAAGCGGCCAGCTTCCCCGCGACACGCCATTATTGCGCCGGCGGCCGTTCTGTGCGCCGCATCACACCACTTCGCAGGCCGGATTAGTCGGCGGCGGCGCCGGGCGTGTACGGCCGGGCGTCGTGAGTATGGCCCATCGCGGCGTACTCTTTCTCGACGAGTTACCGGAGTTCGGCTCGAAACTCGATGTGTTGCGCCAACCGCTCGAAGATCGGACGGTGACACTCAGTCGGGCGATCGGCAGTGTCACGTACCCGGCGGCCTTTATGCTTGTGGCGGCGCAGAATCCCTGTCCTTGCGGCTGGCATGGCGATGTCGAACGGCAGTGTGTTTGCTCGCCGGCATTGGTGGCGCGCTATCAGAAGCGGATCAGCGGCCCGCTGCTCGATCGGATCGACCTGCATGTCGAGGTGCCGCGGGTCAACTACGAAAAACTCAGCAGCGACCGCCTGGGCGAATCGAGCGCCGCCGTACGCGAACGAGTTTGCCGCGCGCGTGAGCGCCAGACGCAGCGCTTTCGCGGCAACAACAGGTGCCTGACCAACGCCGACATGGGGCCGGGCGAGATCCGTAGTCATTGCCGGCTTGACGGCGCCGGCCAGAGCTTGATGAAAGCCGCCGTGCGCCAACTCAGCCTTTCAGCGCGCGGCTACCACCGCGTTCTACGGCTCGCACGCACGATCGCCGACCTGGCCGGCAACGAGGCGATCGGCGCGGCACATTTAGCCGAGGCGGTGCAGTACCGGCCGCGCAGGGTTGAATAAAGATACAGGACATAGGCGGGTATGGGCACCGGCACGCACACCCGCCCACGCAATGCCTCACACCCTACGCCCAAATTGCCGTTCGATCGTCGCCGGCGACATAAGTATCATCGTCGGGCGACCGTGGGGGCATGTACGTGGGCTGAGGCATGCCTCCAGTTGGCGCAGCAATTGGCGCATCTCCTCGTGGTTGAGGGTCTGGCCGGCACGCACCGAGGTATGGCACGAGAGTGTCGTCAGCAGCGCTTCGCGCCAATCATGCGGCGTACTTCCGCCACGACCCGCCAGATGATCGGCGAGTTCGTGGAGCGCTCGCGGCAGATCATCGGCGGGCAGCGTAGTTGGGATGGCGCGCACCCGCACGCCGTCGCCCCAGGATTCAAGCGCAAAGCCCCATTCGGCCAGAACCTCGGTGTTCCCCAGCAATAACTCGGCGGCAGCCGGGTTTAAGCTCACACTGATCGGCAGCAACAACGCCTGCGAATCGATCGCGCCGCCTGCGCGCTGCTGCATCAGGCGCTCATAGGTGATCCGCTCATGGGCGGCGTGCTGGTCGATCAGATACATCCCCTCGGGCGCCTCGGCGACAATGTAGGTTAACCCCACCTGACCAACCACCCGCAGCGGCGGCAATGATGAGCCGGCGGCAGGTTGAACCGATACAGGAGCCACGTCGGGTGCCGGCGCAGGCACAGGCGCGGGAGCCGAGCGCAACCAATCCAGATCTTCTTCCTGGATTGGCGCAGCGCGCTCAACCTCGCCGATTTCGGCATGCTGCATTCCCAATTCGGCATGCTGCATTCCCCCGGCATCCCAGCGGCTCCGCTCGACATCCCAGGCCGATGCGCCCACGCCCCATGCCGATGCCGGTGTAGACGGCGCCGGCGCGGATTGACCAAGCTGGCGCAACTCAAAGCGGCGCTGCAACGTCGCGCTCTCGGGCGATCCCTCCGTCCAGACCGGCACACCGGCGCCTTCCACCAGCGCCTCGCGCACCGCCCGCCCGATCGCGCCGAAGACGCGCGACTGGTAGCGAAACTTTACCTCGCCCTTGGTTGGATGGACGTTCACATCGACTGCGAGCGGATGCACGCGAATATCGAGCACCACCAGCGGATGGCGTCCCTTCATCAGCAATGTGTGATAGGCATCGCTGACAACTGCCGCCAATGCGCCGCGGGGTTGGAGCGCCCGCCGGTTCACAAAGAGATGCAAGTAGCCCCGCGATCCGCGGGTCAGTCCCGGTGGCGAGATCAACCCGTTGATCGTGACCGACTGCTCGCCCTCGCTCAATTCATAGCCAACATCAAGTAACTGACGGGCCACCTCAAGCCCGTACAACTCCACCACGACCCCGCGCAGATCGCCGTTGCCGCTGGTTTGCAACGCCAGGCGCCCGTCGAGCAACAGCGTGAACCGGATCTCGGGATAGACCAGGGCATACTGCTGCACCACCGAACTGATCGCGCTCAGTTCCGTCGCCTCGGAGCGCAGATACTCGCGGCGCACCGGCGTGTTATAGAACAGATTGCGCACACTGATACTGCTGCCGGGCGAACATCCGCGCGGCGTGCGGGCCTGTACCTCGCCGCCGGCGATCCGCAACTCCGTCCCGACCTCTTCATCGGCGCAGCGGGTGATGCAGACCACCTGGGCCACGCTGGCGATACTCGGCAGGGCCTCGCCGCGAAAGCCGAGCGTATGGATATTGAACAGATCATCGGCAACCTGGAGCTTGCTTGTTGCGTGGCGCTCAAAGGCCAACTCAACCTCGTGCGCGGCGATCCCGCAGCCGTCGTCCTGCACCCGTAACTCGCGTAAGCCGCCGCCGCGGGCCTCGATCGTGATCCGACCGGCGCCGGCGTCGATCGCATTTTCGAGCAACTCCTTCACTACCGACGCCGGCCGCTCGACAACTTCGCCGGCGGCGATCTGTGCGGCGACCGTCGCATCAAGCAAGCGTATCGGCATAATTCACTCCTTCTACGAACATGTTTGCTGCCTGGTATTGTATCATGCTCACTTTCAAACCGATAAAACTGTTTACACTTGTCCATGATTGACAGACAATTACAACGGTGCTATAATATAGAACATAAGTTCTGATACAACTGAATAAAATGCACCAGGACGCCTTACGAGAAACCAGAGTACAACACAGGGGTGGAGGAATGAACAACCGCGAAATCGCCACGGTATTGTTTAACATATCCGTGCTGTTACGCCGGCAGGGGGCAATCGTTATCGTATTCGCGCCTATCGTCGGGCGGCCTTCAGGCTGCTTGCGATGCGCCGAGAAGTCGCCGATCTTGCCGCCGCCGGGCAACCGCTCAACATTCCGCGCCTCGGCCCCAGCCTGAACGCCAAGATCATCGCCCTGGCCCTGACTGGGCGCTTGCCGTTCTACGATCAACTCCTCGCCGGCCTCACCCCGGCCGAACGTCGGCTCCTAACCGTGCCGGGCATCGGCCCAACCCTGGCCGCCCGCATCGCCCACGATCTCGGCCCCGACGACAGCGACCTCGCCGAGCGCCTGCATCGGGCTGCGGCCGACGGTAGCCTGCGCCGCATCTGGGGCATCGGCAAACAACGCAGCGCCGCAATCCTCGCCGCCGTCGGGTGACTTCCGGCAATTTCGCAATGTTGCATATTGCACTGACAAAGGATTCCCCATGCCCCACCAACAGTCCCTCGACGATCTATTCGCCGCCCTGGAGGAGGAGGATCTGCTTGATGCGACGCTTGCCCTGGATGCACCGCAGGCCACGCCCCGTGACGACGACGATCTGGCGGGCGGTTTCCGGCCGAAGTTGGCGCTCGCGCCGCGGCC
>JAAUQO010000167.1 GCA_012032775.1 Oscillochloris sp.
CCGGACCAGGGTGTCCACGTCCATTCCGGCGGGATCAACGACCCGGGCGACAAGTTCGTCTCCTTCGATCCACATGAAAATGCCGATTTTCCGTACGGGCGCCGCCGGCCTTCCGGATGGCGTCCCGCGCGTTCGATAGCCATTCCCGCAGCCACACGGCAAACCCCGCGCCCGCAAAAAATCGGAGGCGTAGCGACGCAAGATTTTGCGTCGCTATGGCTACATTCCACATCGCCGCGAATTGGGCCTCACGCTGTTTCGGGTTCGCCAGCCAGAGTTGCCCCATCTGCCGGGCCATTCCATCAGGGAAAATGTCTTCCACCTCGGCGGCAATCCCGTCCAGAATTGCTGTTGCAACCTCTTCGGGCGTAGTCTTCGGCATCTCCAGGGCTGCGATCATCTCGGTATCTACGGCGCCGGGGTACAAAAGCCCGCCCGGCGACCGGCCTGCTGCGGGATGATCGGGCTATATTGACCTGCGGACATTGTTCAAGCCCTACAGCTCTTGTAGAGTTACATTTTTTGCGGCTTTGCGTCGTGTATAATGGTTTATATCCTGTATCCTATATTCCGAGCCTGTGTCCTATCGAACGAGGCGCGTTATGGCGGAGCGTGCGGAAGTGGTGGTGATCGGCGCAGGGGTGATGGGCGCAAGTGTCGCCTACCATCTCGCGCTGCGTGGGTGCCGTGATGTGCTGATTCTGGAGCAGGCCGCAAGCGAAGTCAGCGGGAGCACGGCCCGCTCGGCAGCCGGGGTACGCCACCAATTCTCGACCAGCGTCAATATTCAACTTTCGCGCTACAGCATTGCAAAGCTGCACAGCTTCGACGAAGAGGTTGGTGGTCACGCCGAGTTGCAGCAGGTCGGCTACCTATTCCTGCTCGACAATCAGGCCGATTGGGAGCAGTACCAACGTAATGTGGCGCTGCAACGGGAATTAGGCGTGCGGGTTGAACTGCTCAGTCCCGAAGAAGCCGCCACCATTGTCCCTGGCATGAACTACGACGATCTGCTTGGCGCGACGTTCGGCCCCGACGACGGCTATTGCGACCCGTACGGGATTGCAATGGGCTATCTGCGGGCGGCACAACGGATGGGCGCGCGGATCAGGCGCAAGGCTGCCGTAACCGGTTTTATACTTGAGTCCGGCAATGTACGGGGTGTCCTGGTGGGGGATGAGCCGATCGCATGTGCGAACGTGGTCAATTGTGCCGGGCCGTGGGCCGGCGAGGTGGCGGCGCTGGCCGGATTGGATGTGCCGGTGCGGCCATACCGGCGAATTGTTTACATGACCACGCCCTTCGCCCAGATTCCCGGCCCGACCCCACTGACAATCGATGTCGGCAGCGGTTTTTATCTGCGCAAAGAGGGTGCGAGCATCCTGATGGGCAAATCAAACCCGCAGGAGCCAAGCAGTTATAATGTGACCGTGGATTGGGACTGGCTCGACGTGGTGCTTGAAGACGGTCTGCGCCGTTTCCCAATCCTTGAGTCGGCCGGGCTGGCCGAATCACAGTGCTGGGCCGGATTGTACGAGATCACACCCGACAACAACCCGATCCTGGGGCGCCACCCGGATCTGGCCGGGTATCTTGATGCAAGCGGCTTCAGCGGCCACGGGATTATGCATTCGCCGGCCACGGGGCTGCTGATCGCCGAGGAGATTCTTGACGGACGCGCCCACACGATCGACATCGACGAATTGCGGATCACACGCTTCAGCGGCGGTGCAGCCGTGATCGAGCAGAACATCGTGTGAGATTGCAGGCACGGTTCTAGCCATTCGCGTTTGCCGGCGACAACATCGGCACCGAAGATCATTATTCTGCAATTTGCATATAACGTACGGGGCGGAGCGCCCGGAGTTCCGTTCACCGTTCGCCGAAGGCGATGACCACCCGCTCACTACAAGAGCTTTTTGTGGATCGACTCAGACAACTCGATCGCTTCCGGCGTAGCCTGGAGGGCGCGAGTGATCGTCGGATCATTCTGATCAGCGCCACCGCAGGCATGGGTAAATCGTGGCTGCTGAATCAGTTCGCCTACGAGGCCCGCCAACACAATGCGCCGGTTGCGCTGATCGATTTTTCCGACAGTCAGGCCTACGATGTGCTGGCCTTAGTGCGGCGCTTTCGCGATTCACTCGGCGCAGAGCATTTTAACCGCCTGACCGCCGAGATCAATGATGCAACGGCGCCGCGGATTGTGTTTAATGATAGTGGGCCTGCCGGCGGCGGCGTAGCCGTCGGCGATAATGTGCAAGCCGGCGATATTCGGATCGGTGATGTGGCCGGGCGCAATATCATTAAAGATAACCTGTTTATCGTTCAGTCTGATAACCCATTGCTGATCCAGGCGCTTGAGGATCGGATCACGCAAGTATTTTTTCAGTGCTTGCAGGATCTTGTCGTCCAACAGCGGGCACTCTTCCTATTCGACACCTATGAATCGAACTCGCAATCGAGCGAGAGTTGGGTCGCGAGTAAGGCCGATCGCTGGATCATGCGTGAGTTGCTGAGCCGCATCCGCGACGGACAACTGCCGAATACGGTGGTTGTGCTGGCCGGTCGGCGGCTGCCGGAGTTCGGGGTCGAATGGGGCAAAGTGATCGGGCGGTTGGAACTGGAACTGTTTACGATCGAGGATGTCGGCCAGTATCTGCGCGAGAATCGCGGACTGGCCAATCTGAGTGATCAGGACGTACAAACATTGTACAATGCGGTGCAGGGCAATCCGCAACTGCTCGGGATTATCGGCGACAATCTGGAGCAGACGAATCGCGCGACCGACGAGGATGACTGGTGAGTAGCAGCTACGAGGAATTGCATAGTCTGGTGAACCAGATGCTCCAGGCGGCCCGTGCCAAGAGCGGCGACGAATTGCTGCTTGTGAGCATCGATCAGGTGTTGAGCAAGGCGAAACCGCGTCAGGCCCAGGTGCTGCGGCGCTGTGCCGTGCCGCGCTGGATTGATGCCGGCGTGCTGCGTATTCTGCGCGAGGGCGACGAGGGCAACGAACGGATCCTCGATAAGTTGCGTGACTATAGTTTTGTGCGCGATCTGGGCGATGGCCGGCTGGCCTACCATACCCAGGTGCGCGAAGCACTACTCGAAGAGTGGAGCAACGAGCGGCCCGCTGAACTGGCCGATCTGCACCGCCGGCTCTACCGTTATTTCAACGATCGCACCACACCGCCCGGCTCACGGCGCATGCCAACCAGGATTATGCCTGAGAGCGATATGCTCAACGCAATCCCGATCAGTGTGCAGGCCGATATGTTCCGCCGCGAAGCGATCTACCATCTGCTGAATGCCGATCCTGACGCCGGGATGGAGGCGCTTGAGCGCACCTTCGACGAGATCGAGCAGGCCCATCGCAGCGCCGAGGCCGAGCAACTGCTGCAAGTGGCGGGCGAGGTGAATCTTAGCCCATCGCAGCGCTTGATGCTGCGCCATATGCGCGCGCGCACCCTTCAGATGAGCCTGAGCCTGGAAGAGGCGACGCAGGAGTTGGAGGAGTTGCAGGCTGAGCCGAATATGGCGCCCGAGTTGGCGGCGCAGGTGAGTCGCTCGCTCGGCGAAGTGTATGCCGAGACTGGCCGCTGGGCTCTGGCGACGGATCTGTACAAGTCGAGCCTGAGCTATTTTCAGGCCCATAACGAGCGCCGCGCCGCAGCCGAGACGATGTTGCTGTTGGGCGAAGCTTATCAGAATCTTGGCTTCAGCACCGGAAGCTGGCATGTGCCGGGGCGAACCACCGCCCAACTGATGCTCACATGGCAGCGGATCTGGATCTGGTTGATCGGCTTGCCCTTCCAGATGTTGATTTTGCTGCTGGGAAGTAAGCGCCCTTTGCCGCTGGCCAGTTATTGCGCCCGCTACCAGAACTGGCTCTTGATTCGGTTGTATAACACCGCGCGCCATTGGTACGACGAAGCCTATCAGGCATTCAAGGAACTGAACGACCGGCGCGGGATGGTGCGGGCCGCGCAGCGTCAGGCCGATATTTTGCAGATCTACGGCTACCCCGGCGAGGCGCGAGCACGACTGGAACAGTTGCGCGCCGAGATTGCGGACGCCGATATTTATTGGCGGGCCTGGATCGACCGCTCGCTCGCCGAGTGTCATCTGGCTGAGGGCGACATCGGCAGCGCACAGATTTTGCTGGCCGAGGCGCTGCGCGTCTTTCAGGAACTGGGCGATGTGCGACGTGAGGCGGCGGTGCGCACATTGCAAGGACAGGCCGCGCTCTATGCCGGTGATGTGGAGGGCGCCCTGGCGGGCTATCAAGCCGGCCTGGATCGCTATCGCACGCTGCGTTACGCCACCGCCCGTGAGCGGATTCTGCACGAATTACGAGCCTGGCAACGACGCCCCGGCATCAGCGCCGGGTTGGTCGAGCGGCTGGAACGCATTATCGCCGCCGAACCCGAGAAGCGCTACGTCGGGCGCTTTATTCGCAGTGCCGCACCGTTGTTGCAGATCGGCCTGTTGTTGGCATTGCCGCTGGCAATGCTGATTCTGGCGGTTGTAGTGCCGGTGACGGAAACACGACCATTACCGGTCGGCGGGGTTCTGACGCTCGACACATCCTTTGATCCGCTGCGCACAATCTCGGTGTTGGCGACCCTGGCACCGATCTATTTGCTGGTGTACGCTGCACTTGGCGTCGCGGTGATCTTTTTGCTGCCGCTGAGTGCGATCGAGCGCGAGCAACCCGACGTGATCGTGACCCGGCCCGACACCATTACACGCTACAACAGCAAGGGGCGGATCGAGCGCACCATGCAATGGACAGCGGTACGACGCTGGGTGGCGCTGGATCGCTGTGTCTGGGATCGCCCGCTGGCGCTTTACTCGCGAACCTACCTTGAGGATGAGACCGGTTACGACCTGGGGATCGACGGGATCACCGGCTGGTACAACGAACTTCAGTACGACATCGGCCGGCGATTAACAGCGGTCGGGCAGACAATCACCCGGCACGATCTCGGCTATAGCCTGGTGCGCAGCCTGAGTGGGATTTCGTTCATGCTCGGGATTGTGCTGCTGATCATCTTTAGTGCCGCCGAGAACAACTGGTTGTCGCTGGTACGCTGGCTGCCGAGCGAGATCTACTCGGCGCTGGCCTATGTGGCCTTCAGCGGCTCGCTGATCTTGATCCCGCTGGCCTACTGGATCGCGAACCGGCCCCTGGCGCTGCAACGCACCTTGCAACTCACCACCTATTGGCCCTGGCTGATCGGCGTGTTGGGCGCAGCGCCGGTAGTGAGCTATCTGATCAGCGACGGTAACCTCATCCCGGTGGTGAAGGCGTTGAACTACAGCACATTTGTCTGGGGAAGTTACTTACTGGCCGAGGCGGTTGCGTCGGTGACATTGCGCCAACGGACGCCGCGGATCATCCTTGTCAGCGGGATTACATTGCTGGCGTTGGCCTGGATCGCCCAGCCGGCCTACGGCAACTTACGTTGGCAGGTGGCTTACACCGCCAAAAATCGCGCCGCGACCCAGGCGGCGCTGGGCGAGCAACCGACGGCTGTGAGCGCCCAGGCGCGTGAGGCAGCCGATCAGGCGATTGAGTTGGGCGCCGATCCATTCTCGGCGCTGTTGTTCAAGGGCGACAGTTATGCCGCCGAGGCAGCCGCACTTGCCGCCGACGGGCAAAATGCAGCGGCGGTCGCAAAATGGCGGGCCGCCGCCGAAGGCTACCTGGAGGCCGTCTCACTCGCCGACAGTTACAGCGAACAGGTGCTGGCGCTCTATAACCTGGCACTGGCCGCCGACCAGGCCGGCGAGCAGCGACTGGCGTTTCAGGCCCGCGAGAGCTACAGCGAGATCTGCAACCAGGAATTTGAAGCGCGCCAGATTTGCACACAGATTTTCGGGCGCATCCGCTGATTATCCCGTTGTATCGCGCTATAGCGATCCTACCAGAACCGAAAACTCAGAACCGCTGTAGCAGTACACAGAACCGACTGCACAACCCGGATAAGACGCTATATGGCCGGCAAAAAGCAGACTGGGGGTGTTGTCGGCAAAACCGATAACACCCCCAATTGGTATGGTTGCCGAAATAGCCACGAACGATTATAGTAATGCTGTTTTTGTGCAATGCAGCAGCCTATCGCACTCGGAGGAAAGCAGATGACCCTGGAAGAAGCGATTGTGGAGATTAGCCAGCGGGTCAGTACCGCCAGCCCAGGCGCTGTTCTGCGGGTTACCCGTGTTTCGGACGAAGAGGCCAGTATTCGCGCCTATGCTCCCCTGAGCGACGAGGCGGCGATCAAGGAAGCAACTCTGGATTTGACAATTCAGCTTCTGACGAGCGAGGGGATCGACGTGCAGGTGCTGGTCTACGATATCACAACATCTCTGCCGCCTGAGGAGTGAGTGGGAATGAATGATTGGGGGATTGGGAAATTGGGGATTGAGCACGCTCAAATCCTGCAATCCCTCAATCTCATTGTTGGGCGATAAACCACTCCAGCGCCAACAGATAGCCGCGCCAACCCAACCCCGCGATCTGGCCAGTGGCAACCGGCGCAACCACCGACGTATGGCGAAATGCTTCGCGCCGGTAGACATTCGAGAGATGCACTTCGATAATCGGTGCTCTAAGCATCGCCAGTGCATCGCGTAGCGAAAGCCCGTAATGGGTCAGAGCGCCGGGGTTGATGATCACTCCGGCCGCATGCATGCCCTCGGCTTGAACAAAATCCACCAGCGCGCCCTCATGGTTCGATTGAAAGCAATGCACCTGTAAGCCCGCCTCGGCTGCGCGGGCTATTACCGCTGCATTGATCTCGTCCAAGGTGGTCGCGCCGTAGATCTCCGGCTCACGCTTGCCGAGCATGTTCAGGTTCGGGCCGTGGATAAGGAGAATGGTTTGCGACACAACAATCCCCTATGAATGCGGAATGATATTGTGATTCAGGCTCTATTGTACAAGAAGTATGCAGCATGCTGCATTCACAATTCTGGATTTGTTTTCGCGCGGGCGACATACTCCAGCAGGTGTTTGTGCAGGGTATCGAGGGCAGGCGGCAGCGGTTGATGATCCCAGAAGGTAGCTGTTGCCCGGCCTGAACCGGACTGAAGCCGCAGTGTATTCGAGGCAGTGTCGGGCAGCAGGCGCGCCGGCAACGCGATCGGCGCCGCGAAGATGTCGCCGTCGATCAGGGATGTGAAGAGGGCGCGCACTTCGGCGGCGGCGAGTTGGAATTGGCAGGCGTGGGTGAAGACAGCGCTGGTGCGTAGATCGCGACTTGCAGCGATCCATCGCCGCGTAGCGCGAGTTTGTGCCCGCCCCAAAATGGATGCACACTGTCGAGATGCAGTTCGGCGGCCGGCCATTTGTCCGGCTCGCCGAGGATGTGTGCGGTTCGGTTCATGATTGTGCGGCGGGCGAAGCATGCGAGCGTATCGCATGCTTCACCCCAACGGGTCTATTGCGCCAGATAGGGCAAGTAGAGCTTTGCGCCTCCGGGCGGGGGCGGCGGCGGCGGCGCTTCGACCAGGTAGACAATATCGACGATCACGCTATCGGTGATGTCGGGGTTGAAGTTGGAGCGTGCGACCACACGCACCCGACGGATGCGTTCATCCGGCACCGTACTCGGCACATTCACAGTTACGGCGATGCCGCGCTGGATGTCGCCGGTGTCGAGCGGAATGGTCAGCGGTGTGGCAGTGAGCGTCAACCCGCCCGGTGTTCCGGCAACATCCTCGAAACTCAAGCTAAAGGTATCCACGGCATTGCCGGTATTCCGCAGCGAGAGGCTGTCGAGCCGGATCTGCCCGCCGTTGCCGCCGATGCCACGCACCTGCGCCGCCGAAAGATCTACCCCGGCAACTTGCTCGATGATGATCCGATCGGTCGCCGATCCCTGTACCTCCGGCTCGGTCTGCGAAGTCGCCGTTACCCGAGCAAATATCTCAGAACCGGCCCGCAAACCAATCGGCAGCAACACCGTCAGCGTGATCGTCTGAC
The DNA here is from genome assembly GCA_012032775.1 of Oscillochloris sp. Taxonomy (GTDB): domain Bacteria; phylum Chloroflexota; class Chloroflexia; order Chloroflexales; family Chloroflexaceae; genus JAAUQO01. The sequence continues at coordinate 7,994 of JAAUQO010000167.1, forward strand.
TCTGGCCCGGCCCAAGCTCAACCAGATCAGGTGCAACGATCAGCGGGATACCGCCGGCTTCGGCGGCGGTGAGCCGGTAGGTATCCTGATTCACACCGATATTGCTCAACGTGTGTGTGAAGACAGCGGTGCTATTCGGCAGCGCCGTGCCCTCGCGGTCGGGGGTGAGCAACACATCGATCGGATTGCCGACCAGCAACGTATTTGTGGCGCTGTCGAGCAATGTTGTCGTATCGCCGTCGGCAAACAGTTCCACAGTAACGGTGTTGCTGATACCGCCGGTCGTTTCCTCCGGAATAAAGACATCGATCGTCACCGACGAAGTCTCGCCCGGCTGCAACTCACTGGTCGGATTGGCCGAGGTGATCACCGGCGCGGGCCAACTCGCCTGGCTGTTGGTCGCAGTCAGGAAGTATGCCAGCGGATTGCTGCCGGTGTTGGTGATCGTGTGGGTGAACGTGACGGTCGTACTCACCGGCGAGGTTGTGTTGATCCCGGGCGACAGTTCGCCGTCGTTCACCCCTTCTACCTCGACGGTGTCGGTTTGTGTGGCGCTAACCGTGTTGTCGGCCTGCGAACGAGCGATCACATCGATGGTATTCAACGTCCCCGAGATTACGCCGGTCGGCACGGTAACTTGAACTGTGACATTGCGGGTGCCGTCGCGCGGCACATTCAACAACGTCGTCGGCGTCACAATCGTCGTCCAGCCGGGTTGATCCTGATTAATGCTCAGATCAAAGCTGTCGGTCGTGTTGCCTTCGTTGGTCACGATATGGCTGAAGGTAACCGTAGTGGCGGGCAGCGCCTGACGATTGGGCGTTGGATCGGGACTGAGACTCAGGCCGCGCAGGATCTCGACCGGCACAATTGCCGCGCCGACTACCGTTGCGTTCGGATCGGGCGCATTCAAGGCCGTCGCCCGCAAACGCACATTGTAGTTGCCGCCATTCTGGCCCGCCGGAACACGTACCGTGAGCGTGACGGTACAGGTTGTGCCGCCGCCGCTCACCGGATTAACCGGATCGGGGCATGTGTCGCTGAGATTTTGCTGCGTCCAGCCGCTCGGCAAACTACCGTCGAGCGCGAAACTGAAATTCACCGCCTCGTTACCAACGTTGCGCACGGTGTAGGTGATCGCCACGTCGGTCTGACTGGTTGCCGCAGCCTGAACCGGATTGAGCGCCGGGGTTCCAACAAACTCGGGTACACCGCCGCCGGTGACATCAATAGTTTGTGGCGGGCTGATCGTGATCGGGCTGGGCGCACCGCTGCCGCCGACCGCCGAGGCGCGGGCCTGGAATGTGTATTCCTGGGCGGTGACTCCGGAGCCGACCGCAGCGGTGACGGTGATCGTGCGGCTTGCACCGGCGGCAAGATTGAAGCTGCCGCTCGGATTCACACTCAGCGTAATCCCCGGTGCGGCAGGCGTCAGATTCAGTGTCGTCACCTGGAAATTGTCGCCGGCGTTGCCGGTATTAGTGAGTGTGTACAGGTAGTTGAGCGACCCGCCGGGCGGCGTGCTTTGGGTTGTGGGCGGCTGGGCCGTGAAGGTGAGACTGCGCACCACCGGCACATCGATCGTATCGACGGTGGCCGGGTCGGTTTGCTGGCCGTTGACGACCCGTACGCGGAAGTTGAATGAGACATCAGCGCTGGGGAGCGGGGTCGGGTTGTTGACAACGATCGTGAGTGTGGTGCTTTCGCCGCCATTCAGCGTCGTCTTGGCCAGGTTTGCGGAAGCGATGCTCCAACCGGCGGGCGCTGTCCCGACAAAGGTCGGCCCGACGACGGCGAATGTACCGGCCAGATCACCGGTGTTGGTCACCGTGTGGGTGAAGGTCGTCTGACCGGTGGTGAGCGGCCGAATCTGACCGGGCGAAACTGCGGGCGCGGCCGGGTTGAACGAGATCACCTCCGCCGTGGTGGTATTGGTCTGCGTGGCCGAGGTGATACTCCCGGCCACGGCGCGCACGGTCGTGATATCGACGGTATTGGCGGCGGTTCCGTCTGGCACGGCAACGGTGACGCCGAACTGCACACTACCGTTGGGCGGCAGCGTGATATTGGCAGGGCCGGTGGCCCAGGCCTTGTCCGAACTAATTTGGATGGTGTAGGTACGCTCGACCGATGCGTTGTGGCTGAGCGTATGGTTGTAGATCGTCGTCGTACCGATCGCCACATCACGAGCATTGGGCGAAGCCGCCGTGAGCGTCACGGTTGCGCCGGTGATACAGGCATTAGTGCTTGAGACGTTGGTCGCAGTTGAGAAGGGCGAGGTACTGCCGGTGCTGTTGGTGACGGTAGCGGTGATGAAGCCGAGACAGCCGGCGACACTTGTGCTAAAAGCGCCGCCGCCGCTGGTAGTTGTGCTGGTCAGGTAAACCGGCCCTTCACGATCCTCGGCGGTAGGGCTGGTAAAGATCTCGACCGTACAACCACTGCCGCAGCCGGTGCTACCGGTGATGGTTGGATTGCCGGCTGTTGGTGCATTGATCGTGGGCGCGGCAAGACCGGCGTTCGCCGCCGATTCAAGTGCGATCCCATCTTCGAAATTATTGGTGGTTGGCGATTGCGAGATCCGCACGCGCTGACTTGCCGACACGCGAATACCGTCACCGCGCACAAAGGCAGCCTGTGCGCCGTTGCGAGCGAGGAGATTGCCGATAAAACTGTTATCGTCGGCGCCGCTGCCCTCAACAAACACACCGTTATAGCGGGTCGGCGTGCCGGATGAACTGCCGTTAAAGGCAATTGTATTATCGCTAAAGGTATTGTTTTCGCCCGACACAACCCAGATCCCATGGCGCTTATTCCCGATGCCGGTACCGCTATCGGTTGCGCCGGAAGCGCGGGTACCGATGCGATTATTGCTCACGGTATTGTTGTTCGACGCGCCCTGAAATATCATGCCAAGCCCCAGGCCGGAGATGACATTGCTGCGGATGGTATTACCGGTCGAGACATCAATGCGAATACCCTCGATCGTCTGGTCGGTATTGGTATTCAGCGCTCCTGTGCCGGAAGCGGCCACGCCGATATAGTTATTCTCAATCGTGGTATTGGTGACGGAACAGGTTCCGGAGCAGTTATTGATATTGGTACTGCCGGCCGGGTCGAGCATGATCGGCGCGCCGGTGCCGCCGATAAAGATGCCGCCGGAGGCAATGATATTGCGATCAAGGGCGTTGGGGCCGCCGATCCGATTACCGCTGCCGTTCTCAACCCAGATCGAAATCGCGCCGCTACCAAAGCCGACCGTGCCGGCAGTTGTGGCCGAGGTAGCCGAGGTGGCTGAGCCGGCCGGGTTGGTGCCGATCCGATTACCGATCACCTGGTTGTTTGAGGAGCGAATACGAATATGCGCGGTACGGCTGGCGGCGATCACATTGCTCGGCCCAACAACGGTACGTTTGCCGCCGGCAGGATCGCTCACACCGATATAGATCCCCTCGCCGCCGGTGCCGTTGGTGGGGCCATTGGCGCGAGGGCGCTATTCGGCGCGATGCCGAAGTAATTGCCGACAATCGTCGTATCACCGGTATAGCGAACCGTATCCTCGATCTCGATGCCGCGAAACGAATTCCCGGCGATATAGTTACGCCCGGCGGTGGGATCATTCGGATCGCCGATCACGGTATCGGCGGCGCCGAAGTTCGCACCGCCAAGAATCAGAATCCCGACCCGGTTGGCGATCACCGTACCCTGGTCGTTCACGCCGATCCGGTTGGCGACGATCCGGGTATTGCGCGGCACGCGCGGCAACTGCGTGGTCGTATTGGCGTCGGTGAGCAACATAATCCCGGCGCTATTGACAAGGCCGTTACTGCCGCCGATCAGATTGTTGGCGATCAGGGTATTCTGGGCGTAGCGTTCGAGCACAACCCCGCCCTGAAACTCGCTGTTCTGGAAATCGGAGATTCCGGCGCTGCCGGCGCTATTCGTGCCGATACGATTCCCAACGATCCGGTTGTTGTCGAGCGCCGCAGCACTGGTGGAATCGGCGTTGCGCACGATCACGTTTGCGTTCAGGTTGCCGGAAATAACATTCAATTCGTTGGTGCCGGTGCCGCCGACGATATTGTTGTCGGCGCCGCGGTCGATGAAAACGCCGTAGCGGCCATTGCCGACCGCACTGATGCCATTGGTATTGACGCCGAGCCAGTTGTTGTAAAGCCGGTTTGCGTCGGCATTTTCGCCGAAAATATAGATCCCGGCGCCGCCGAAGCTCACATCGTCGTTGGAGCGCGGGAAGTTGATGATCACCAGGCCACGAACCGTATTGTTCGCCGATGTGATACGCAAGCCATGGGCCGCCGTACTTGTTGCCGCCAGATTCTGGCGCTCAGCACAATATTGTGGGCGGTGCCGGCATCGATCGTGTCGCCGCCGCCGCTCAGATCGGGAAGCTGACTATTCGGCGCAATCGTACCGCTGAGACTAAAGGTGATCGTGTCGGCGCCGGCATTGGCATTCGCGGCATTGATCGCCTCCCGCAAAGTGCATCCACCGGTGGAAGTCGTACAGTTGCCGTCGTCGCTATCGGCGAGCGAATTGACGACGAAACTGGCGGCGAATACCGGCTGTGCCACGGGAAGCGCCGCAACCAGCAGTGCGAACAGCACAGCCAGACTTAGATGACGAGAACGAAGAGGCACGGCGCTCCTCCTACATGGTTATGTCATGCAGATATGCATGCTTGCGGCATGCATATCTGCATGACTTTCAAAATGAGAGCCTTAGTTGAACAGCATGGGGAACCAGAGGCGCGGTTGAATCTGACCGCGGGTGATGTTCACCCGATCGACCACAGCGGCGCCGCCGATCGAAGAATTGGTAGCTGCGTCGGTCAGGAAGATGTTGAGCACCTCCTGATCGCCCGGCAACAGCAGCGGATCCAGGCGCACGGTTACTTTCAGGCGCATGGTATTGGTTCGCAACGGCGGTGCGAAGACATTATCGAGCGTGAAGGTATTGCTCGCCGGGTTGATCGTCACGCCGGGCGTATCGGACTCGAAGGTTACCGTACTGTCGTAGTTCGCCTGCGTGTTCAGACGATAGGTAGCCGGGCCATTACTCAGGTTGCGCACCGTATGATAGAAGATCACCTCGCCGCCGGCCTCGCCGGGTTGCGTCTCGTCGGGGAACATCTCGGCCTCGACCTCAAGCGCAACCGTGGTTGTATCGCTGAAGTAGCGCGTTTGATCGGGATAACTTGCCACCGTCGCCGAAATATAGGTGGTGGCCTGAGTACCGACCTGCCCGGTTTCCGGCACCGTCACATTCACCCCGATATCGCGGAAATCGCCGGGCGCGATCGTAACCGTATCGGTGCTGATGGTGGTGTTATCGTTCCAGAGCGGGCTGTTGGCCGGATCCTGGGTGAAATAATCCAGATCAACCGTGACAGTGATATTGCCGTCGTTCGAGAGCCGGTGGGCGTAGGCGACCCGAGTGCCGGGCCGGCCGCTGCCCTCGCCGCGCACCGGTTGCACGCGCAGCACCGCCTGTTCAAGCACCGTTGTTTGCAACTCCTGCGTCGCAGTCACCAGACCGGTTACATTT
>JAAUQO010000168.1 GCA_012032775.1 Oscillochloris sp.
AGCAATAGCAGCACTGCGTCGTTTACCTTCAGCGGGAATGACGGCAGCGGCGCCGGTATCGCGTCGTTCGAATGTGCGCTCGATGGCGCGGCCTTCGCCACCTGCACCAGTCCGCAGGCGTACACCGGCCTGAGCGACGGCGACCACAGCTTCCAGGTGCGTGCTATCGACCACGCCGGCAACAGCGACGCCACCCCGGCTAGTTTCACCTGGACGGTCGATACCACCGGCCCCAACACCACGATCGACACTCAACCAAGCGACCCGAGCAACAGCAGCACTGCGTCGTTTACCTTCAGCGGGAATGACGGCAGCGGTTCCGGTATCGAGTCGTTCGCGTGTGCGCTCGATGGCGCGGCCTTCGCCACCTGCACCAGTCCGCAGGCGTACACCGGCCTGAGCGACGGCAGCCACAGCTTCCAGGTACGCGCTATCGACCACGCCGGCAACAGCGACGCCACCCCGGCCAGTTTCACCTGGACGGTCGATACCACCGGCCCCAACACCACGATCGACAGTCAACCGAGCAACCCGAGCAATAGCAGCACTGCGTCGTTTACCTTCAGCGGGAATGACGGCAGCGGCGCCGGTATCGCGTCGTTCGAATGTGCGCTCGATGGCGCGGCCTTCGCCACCTGCACCAGTCCGCAGGCGTACACCGACCTGAGCGACGGCGACCACACCTTCCAGGTGCGTGCTATCGACCACGCCGGCAACAGCGACGCCACCCCGGCTAGTTTCACCTGGACGGTTGACGCAACTGTACCGAGCGCGATAATCGCGCCGATCCAACCCCGATCCGCGCAACATTCCGGTGGTTAGCGTCACAATTACGTTCTCGGAGATCGTGAGCGGCGTTGATGTCGGCGACTTCAGCCTGAGCCGCGACGGCGGCACGAATCTGCTGACCGGAAGCGAGAGCATCAGCAGCGATGATGGCGGCATCACCTGGGTGTTGAGTGATCTGAATATGCTGACCGATGTTGACGGCAGTTACACCTTCACCCTCACGGCAAGTGGTTCGGGCATTACCGACGTAAACACAAATCCATTGGCCGGTGACGCCGCAGTCAACTGGCTCGCCGACTTCACAGCGCCGGCGGTTACCGTCGAACAGGCAACCGGTCAGGCCGATCCGGCGGCGACGGCGCCGATCGAGTTTAGCGTCACATTCAGCGAGGATGTGAGCGGATTCACGGAGAGCGATCTTGTCATCGGCGGGACAGCAGGTGCGAACAGCGCCGTGATCAGCGGCGGCCCGCAGATCTTCAGTGTCAGCGTTAGCGGTATGAGCAGCCCAGGCAGCGTGACGCTGGATATACCGGCCGATGCAGCCCAGGATGCGGCCGGCAACGGCAATACTACTTCCACCGGCAGCGACAATTCCGTCACCTTCGACCCGCAGAACCCGATCATCACCGGGATTGTGCGGGCCGACGCCAACCCCACCCTGGCGGCGACCGTCGCCTTTAGCGTCACCTTCTCGGAGGATGTGAGCGGCGTCGATGTGAGCGATTTTGGCCTGAGCGTGAACGGCGTAACGGGCGCAAGCATCGGCTCGATCAGCGGCAGTGGTGCAAGCTACAGCGTCAGTGTGAACACCGGCAGCGGTAGTGGCAGCATCAGGCTGGATCTGAGCGATGACAACAGCATCAACGATGCGAGCGGCAACCCGCTTGGCGGTGCAGCAAGCGGCGACGGCGACTTCACTGCCGGCGAGAGCTATAGCCTTGACCGGACTGCCCCGACGGCGCTCAGCCTTGGCGGCGATCCAGTGAGCGCCGGCCCGAGCTACGACTTCACGGTGGTGTATAGCGACAATCTGGCCCTGGATGTGAGCAGTTTCGGCGACGGAGATGTGATCGTCGGCGGGCCGAACGGCTTCAGCCAGGCGGCGACAATTGTGAGCATCGACGACTCGACCAACGGCGCACCACGAACCGTCACCTACCGTATTAGCGGGCCGAACGGCGCCTGGAACGGCGCTGCCAACGGCACCTACACCGTCGAACTACAGGCCGGCGCAGTGCAGGATACGTTGGGCAACCCGGTTACAACGGCAAGCATCGGCGACTTCACGGTCGAGATTAACGAGGGCATGCAGATCTTCCTGCCGTTGCTCTTCGTTCCGCCGAGCGACACGGTTGTTCAGGAAGTAGATCTGACGATCAGCCGGATCGAGGTGCGCGATGGCCGAATTGCGGTAACGATCCGTAATAGCGGCACGATTGCGATCAATCGCGGGTTCTGGGTTGATCTGTATGTCAATCCCGACCCAATCCCGAGCGCAGTCAACCAGATCTGGCAGAGCGTCGGTGCCTACGGCGCTGTCTGGGGTGTGACCGGGGCAGCGCTGCCGTTAGCACCCGGCGAGGAATACACCTTGCTCAGCGGCGATCAATTCTTCCAGGCAGCAACCAGCAGACTACCGAGCAGTCTGGCGGCGGGAACCGCGATCTACGCTCAGGTAGATTCGGCGAACACCGGCACAAGCTACGGCGCTGTGCATGAGATCGATGAGCAAGCGGGAGAGACGTACAACAATATCCTCGGCATCACCCTCGACAGTGCGATGCCACTCGATCAAAGCGTACCGGCGAAGATCCCGGCAGCACCGACAGGCATTCTGCCGCCACGCGAATAAGCTCATCGCACAGGTCGATACGAACAAGCGCTGCCGAGCATTCGGCAGCGCTTGTTTGATTCAAACGTGCTACAATCTCGCGTAAGGGTATAACTCTACCGGGGGGATGAGATTATGCGCCGTTTCTGCATTCTGGCGCTATTCGCAATGGTGTTTTTTGCCGCATGTGGTTTATCTGAGGCGCAAACTTCGGCGCTACGACAAGAACAGGTTGTCGATGGGATTACCATCGGGTTGGAGGCAGCCGACAACGCCCTGCTCAACACCAATCAGGAGTTTATTGTCACGCTTACCGATGCCGACGGCACCCCGATCGAGGATGCGTCGGTGTATCTTGATTTAACCATGCCGGCGATGCCGATGGGGGTCAATCGCCCGGTTGCGATTCACACGGGCGAAGGGCGCTATCGCACCAATACCGCCTATACCATGTCCGGCGATTGGGAGATCGCCGTTATCGCCGAAGTTGCCGGGGTTGAGCACCGAGCGGTGTTTCAACGTGCGGTGACTGAGTAGCTTTGAGGATGTATGTTTCGGTTTTTTGTTTCGTTCGTTATTGTTGCGTTGCTCCTAACAGGTTGTGGCGCAGCCACAGAACCAACGACCGAGGCGCCTGCGCCGATCATTCCGGTGCTGGCCGCCTCTGAACTGACTACCGGTGTCAACCGGCTGCCCTTCGGGCTGCTGCAAGCCGCGCGCCGCTGAACGACCCGAACATGTCGTTGCAGGTACGGCTGTTCCGCCTTGATGCAAGCCGTGACACGCCGCAAACGGAAACCACGGCGATCTACCGCGGCGAAGGCTTGCCGGTTGGGTTGTATGTTGCCTACGCCGAATTCGATCAACCGGGCGCCTGGGAAGCTGAGTTGAGTGTGCCGAGTGCGCAGGGCGAAGCCCAGGTGAGCCGGATGCGGCTTGATGTGCTGCCGCAGCCACGCGCGCCGGGCGTCGGCACGCAGGCCGTTCCGAGCCAGAACGACACCGCCGCCGATGTACCCGAACTGAACCAACTCACCTCCGATCCGCGACCCGACCCGGATCTGTACCAACTCTCGGTTGCCGAGGCCTTAACCGCCGGTAAGCCGTTCTTGGTATCGTTCGCAACTCCCGGTTATTGCCAGACGGCGGTGTGTGCGCCGAATCTGGCCGTGATTAAGCAACTCAAGGAGCAGTACCAGGAGCAGGTGAATTTCCTGCATGTCGAAGTGTATCCGTATCCATTCGGCGAATCGTTCCAGCAGATGCGGCGTGTGCCGGCGATGCAAGAGTGGAATCTGCTGACCGAGCCGTGGACATTCCTGGTGGATGCGGAAGGCACGATTGTGGCGCGCTACGAGGGCGGGATTACGCTGAGCGAGCTTGAGCCGGCACTGGCTTCGCTCGCCGCCGGCGAAGCGATCGATTTTGTGCCGTGATTTGCCTGCGACAGCGCGACACGATTGATCATCGCACATATTTATAGCTGACGTACCGGAAGCCGCAGATCGACCGTTGTGTCGGGTGCGGCTTCTTCCATATGCAGGATCGGGCTGATGCAGGCCTCAACTTCGTTGAAAATCGTAGTCCAATGGGCCAGATCATACTGGGTGATCGCCTGCTGAACTGCGTCGATCAGGGCCGGCTGCGCGGCAGGGTTGAGGTGATCGGCGATCAGGTCGGGGCGGTCGATCGCATGGCAGAAGCGCGCCCAGAAGTGCGGTTCAAGGGCTGCAACAGCCAGGTGGCGATTGTCGGCAGTACGATAGATGCGGTAACACGCCTGCACGCCGTTCAGTTCGTGCGGGCGATCGGCGGGGAGCGCGACGCCGGCCCGCGCAACTGCGTACCACGGCGCCATCAGCCAGCGCGCCGCCGAGGCCATCGATGCGTCGAGCAACGCACCACCGCCGTCACGGGAGCGAGATTGGAGCGCCGCCAGAATCGCCGCCGTCGCCGTCATCCCGCTGATCATATCGGCTAATTGGGCGCCGGGCATGGCCGGGGTGCCGTCAACGGTGGTCATTGCGAGCAAGCCGCTTAGTGCCGCCAGATTCAGGTCGTGGCCGGCGCGGGCCGCATCAGGGCCTTGCAAGCCAAAGGCGCTGATCGTGCAGATAATCAGGCCGGGATTGACGGCGTGCAGATGATCGGAACCGAAGCCCATGCGCTCCAGGGCGCCCGGCCTCAGGCCATCGATCAGTATATCAGCGCCGGTCAACAATTCGCCGAGCCGTTCAGTATCAGCCGGCGCCTTCAAATCCAACTCGATCACGGTTTTACCGGCATTGAGCGGCGCATACATCGGGCTGATACCGTCGGGGCCAAGGGGCGGCAAGCTGCGCATCGGATCGCCGCCGGGACGCTCGATCTTGGTCACGGACGCGCCCATGGCCGCCAACATGCGCCCGCAAATCGGCCCCGGAATATAGGTCGTCACCTCGACAACCCGAATACCTGTCAACGCCTGGGTGATCATGGAGGAACTCCTGAGGTATGTGTTGTGTTCCTATGATACCCACGGAAGGTACAAAAAACCTCGTTGCGCTTGTGACGCAACGAGGTTTGGTGTTATGCCGCTTACCGTCAGGCCGGCATTGGGCCGGGCTGCGGGCGAGCTACCGGGCGATACGACGAGCCGGACGGCTCGGCCGGCGGCGGCGGCGGCAGATCGTCACCGCGCAACAGCGTCGCGATCTGCTCGCGATCAAGGGTTTCGTACTCGATCAGAGCGCCGGCAAGTCGATCCAAGGTGATGCGATGCTTGGTCAGCAGATTCACCGCCGTCTGCATGCGCTCATCGAGGAGTTTGCTGATCGCCTCGTCGAGCCGGGCGGCGGTAGCCTCACTGTGATCGCGCGGGCCGGCCAACTCGCGGCCAAGGAATGGATTCTCGGTGCCCTCGCTGGCGAACAACAGGCCCATTTCGTCGCTCATACCCCAGCGGCCAATCATGCGGCGCGACAACTGCGTTGCACGCTGCAAGTCGTTCTCGGCGCCGGTGGTAATCTCACCGATCGCCACCTGCTCGGCGGCACGGCCACCCAACAAACTGGCCAACTGCGACAGCAGATAGGCCCGCGAGTAATTGAAGCGGTCGCCTTCGGGCAGATACTCGGTGACACCCAGAGCACGCCCACGCGGGATGATCGTCACCTTGTTGACGGGATCCGTCTCGGGCAGCAAGCTCGCCACAAGGGCGTGACCAGCTTCGTGGTAGGCAACTACCAGGCGCTCATGATCACTCATCAAGACCGGGCGTTCGGTGCCGAGCACGATCTTGTCGAGCGCCTCACGGAAATGCGTCGCTGCAACCTGGCGGGCATTATGGCGCGCTGCATGCAGTGCCGCCTCATTCACCAGATTGGCCAGATCGGCACCGGCGAAACCGGGTGTCTGACGGGCCAGGATCGATGCATCGACATCGGCGGCGATCGGCTTGCCGCGCATATGGATCTTCAGTACCGCCTCGCGGCCGCGTACATCAGGCGCACCAACGGTTACCTGACGGTCGAAGCGACCGGGCCGCAGCAGCGCGGGATCAAGCACATCGGGCCGGTTGGTGGCGGCGATAATGATCACCGGCGAACTACCGCTTTCGAAGCCGTCCATCTCCACCAGGATCTGGTTCAGCGTCTGCTCGCGCTCGTCGTTTCCGCCGCCCATACCGGTGCCGCGCTGACGACCGATTGCATCAAGCTCATCGACAAAGACGATCGCCGGGCTATTACGACGCGCCTGATCGAACAGATCACGGACGCGCGAGGCGCCGACACCGACGAACAACTCAACAAACTCGCTGGCGCTGGTGCTGAAGAACGGCACGCCGGCCTCGCCGGCCACGGCGCGAGCCATAAGCGTTTTACCGGTACCGGCGGGCCGATCAACAATACACCGCGCGGGATCTTCGCCCCAAGGCGCTGATAGCGTTCGGGACTCTTCAAGAAATCAACAACCTCAAACAGCTCTCGCTTGGCCTCTTCGGCGCCGGCCACATCATCGAAGCGCACATTCGGCTTGTCGATCGTGTGGTTCTTGGCGCGCGAACGCCCAAAGTTGAAGACACCCTGCTGGCCGCGACTCTGCTGGCGGAACAGCCAGATAAAGAACGCGCCGATCAGCAGCACCGGACCAAAAGCCAGCAAAATATTCCAGATCGCACTGCCGCCACTGGCGACGGCGTTGATCTCGACATTATTTTCGCGCAACAACTCGATCAGTTGCTCGTCGCCGACCGCCGGAATTGTGCTGGTGAACCGGCTCACCTCTTCGACGGGCGGGCCAAATGACGACTGCCCCTCGATCGGTGCGCCTTCAGGCGGCGCAATCGGGTTTGCGAGCTCGCCGATCACCATTTGATCGCGCAGTTCCACAACTTCGACATTGCCGGCCTGTACCTGCTCCAGAAATGCACTATAGGAGAGCTGCACCTGCGGGCCACCCAGACTTGGGGCAAAGAACGACCAGACCAGTGCGAAGATGACCGCAAACATTACCAGGCGAAAAAGCAAAGCGGCTATGTTTGGCGCCCCATTGGAACCCTGGGGCGGTTCACGTCGTGGCAACATGTGGTATTTCCTCTCTTAAAACAGGCAGCAGAGCATCGGATTCAGGGTACAAGGTGGGCAGGAAATGTGATCTGCACCTTTCTCTGAAGATTTTTGCACCCTACATATCGGGGAACGTGTTCATGAATTGGACGACCGCTTCCCAATGACTGTTGCCATACTTGAGGTTCCTTGTAGTCTACTCTGCAAGGAACGTGCCTTCATGATACGACAAAGCTGCGACTATTTAAGGCTTTAAGGATTAGCAGTCAATGAGAGCGCGCACTTCTTCATTGACGGCGGAGATGGGTGGTAAGATACGACTATGACGATTATCTCTGTTGATGCGATTAGCAAGCAATACGGCACTCGTGCGTTGTTCGAGGATGTCAGTTTCGGCCTGACTCGCGGCGACCGGCTGGGTGTGATTGGCGTGAACGGCAGCGGCAAATCGACGTTGCTGCGGATTGTGGCCGGACTGGAGGAACCCGACATCGGGCAGGTGACCGTGGCGAGCGGCGCCCATATTGCGTATCTGCGCCAGATGCCGGAGTTTGAAGGCGATCCGACGGTGCTTGAGGCGGTATTCGCCGGAAATTCGCCGACCGTACGCTTGCTGCGCGCATATGAAGAACTGAGTGCCAGACTGGAACAACGGCCCGACGATGCCCGGTTGCTCGAACAATTAAGCGTACTGACGCCGCAGATGGATGCGCTGGGCGCCTGGGATGCCGAGCGGCCGCACGTAGTATCATCAGCGAGTTGGGGCTGCACGACCTGGTTGATGCCCCGGTAGCGCAACTCTCGGGCGGGCAGCGCAAACGAGTCGCAATGGCCCGCGCACTGGTCGATACGCCCGATCTGCTCATTTTGGACGAGCCGACCAACCATATTGATCTGGACACTGTTACCTGGCTGGAGGAGTACCTGGCGCGCACAACCCTGGCGTTGCTGCTCGTCACCCACGACCGCTATTTCCTCGATCGGCTGGTAACCCGCATGCTGGAACTCGATCGCGGCCGGCTGTCCAGTTATGAGGGCAATTACGAACGCTTCCTGGAGCAGAAGGCCGAGCGTCTGGCAACCGAGGCGGCAACCGAAGAGGCGCGGCGTAATCTACTGCGGCGTGAACTGGCCTGGCTGCGGCGCGGCGCGCGCGCCCGTACTACCAAGCAGAAGGCCCATGTCGAGCGGGTGCATGCGCTGATGGACCAGCGCCCGCAGGCTTCCCAGGGGACAGTTGAGATCGATGTTGCCGGTGGTCGCCGGCTTGGGAAGCGAGTGATCGAGTTAAAGGCCGTCTGCAAAGCCTATGGTGAGCGCAGGCTGATCGATCGTTTCAGCGGCGAGATCCGGCCCGGCGATCGGGTGGGGATTATCGGCCCGAACGGCAGTGGGAAATCGACCTTGCTGAATCTGATCGCCGGGCGTATGCAGCCCGACAGCGGCGAACTGGTGATCGGTGAGACGGTGCAGATCGCCTATTATGACCAGGAAGCGGCCGAACTCGACGAGAGCCAGCGCGTGATCGACTATATCCGCGAGGCGGCCGAATTGGTACGTGGCCGCGAGGGCGCATTGGTTGCGGCAACAACCATGCTGGAGCGCTTTCTGTTTAGCTCAGAACAGCAGTGGGCCTATATTTCGACCCTTTCCGGCGGCGAGCGCAGGCGCTTGTATTTGTTGCGCCAACTCATCGGTGGGCCAAACCTGTTGTTACTCGACGAGCCGACCAATGATCTCGATCTGCAAACCCTCGGCGTCCTTGAAAATTATCTGGACGATTTTCCCGGCGCAGTGATCGCCGTTAGCCACGACCGCTACTTTCTTGATCGGGTTGCGCAGCGAACTCTGGCCTTTGAAGGCGCCGGCAAGATTGTGGAGTATCCGGGCGGCTACAGTTATTATGTCGAGTACCGACCAGCAGCGGCGCCGGCCGAGAAACCGAAGCCGACACAGAAGCCGGCGCCGGCGACGAAACCGGCCGGGCCACGCAAGCTAAGCGGCAAAGAGAAACGCGAATTGGCGCAACTCGAACAGCAGATCAGCGATTGGGAAGCCGAGCGCGACCGGATCGGGGCGGAGTTGAACAGCAGCGGCGAGGATTACACCCGCTACACAGCACTCGCCGCCGAGATTGCGCAGCTTGAAGCGCAGATCGAGCGGGCGATGGAGCGCTGGAGCGAGTTGGCGGAATTGGCCGGGTGAGGCGTAAGGCACACATCGCTGGGCGAGCGCACATATCGCTGGGGCGAAGCATTCGCCTTGCATGGATGGCGTTTACCGCAATGCACTCCGGCGAATGCTTCGCCCCCACGGTGTGAGACAGCGCAGCGCCGATCACATCTCATCGCGGGGCTGGCGCAGCAGGCGCATACCATTGAGTGTCACCAGCAGGGATGTCCCCATATCGGCGAGGACAGCCATCCACATGGTGCCCATGCCGAGCAGCACCAGCACCAGAAATACCAACTTAATCCCGATGCTGAGCGCGATATTCACACCAACAGTGCGCATGGCGGCGCGACTGAGCTTGATCGCGAACGGCAAGCGGCGCAGATCATCGCTCATCAACGTCACATCGGCAGTCTCCATAGCCTGATTGGTGCCGCCGTGAGCGCCGCCGATTGCGATGCCGACGTGGGCCGTTGCAAGTGCCGGCGTGTCGTTAATCCCGTCGCCAACCATGGCCGTAACGCCGTGCTGTTGTTTGAGCGCCTCGACTGCACGTACTTTATCTTCGGGCAGCAGTTCGGCGCGCACCTCGCTGACACCAACATCGGCGCCGATGCGCTCGGCGGTGCTGCGTTGATCGCCGGTGAGCATAACCACGGCCGCGAGTCCAAGCTCTTTGAGCCGGGCGACGGCGGTGCGGCTACTGTCGCGAACCGTATCGGCGAGAGTAATTGTGCCGACGTAGGCGCCGCCGACGCTAACCATAACCGGCGTATGACCGGCGTCGGCATCCTGAAGCGCAGCGCTACAATGAGCCGGATCGTGCAGCACATCGTGGTCGAAGTAACGATGGCTGCCGATAAGCACATCGCGCCCGGCAACTCGCCCGATCACACCGCGTCCGACGATCGCCTGCACACCTTCGGCGGCAGGAATCCTGGTGTGCAAGCCGCGCTCCTCGGCGGCGAGTACAATTGCGTGGGCCAGTGGATGCTCGGAGCGCCGCTCGACCGCATTGGCAAGAGCCAGAACTTCCTCGCAGGATGCGCATTGGGCAAACGGCACCGCGCCCGGATCAACGCAGCCGATCGAGCGCACCGCCACAACAGCCGGTCGGCCGGAGGTCAGCGTGCCGGTTTTGTCGAACGCAATTGCGCGCAGCTTACTCAGTTGCTCCAACACCGCGCCGCCTTTGATCAAGATTCCGTTGCGCGCGGCGGTACTCATTGCGCTGACCAGACTGACCGGCGTGCTGATCACGAGCGCACATGGGCATGCGACGACCAGCAGGGCGAGGCCGCGATAGAGCCAGCCGAAGGTTTCGGGATCGGGATTCAAGAAGGGTTGGCCGAAGAAGAGCGGCGGCACGGCGGCGATCAGCAAGGCCAGCACCACAATCGCCGGAGTGTAGTAGGTCGCAAAGCGATCGACAAAGCGCTGCACCGGCGCTCGGCGCTCCTGCGCCTCCTCCACGAGCCGAATCATGCGCGCGATTGTGGTGTCGGCGGCGAGTTTGCTAACCGTTACCTCCAGGCTCCCTTCGCCGTTGATGCTGCCGGCCAGAACAGCGGCGCCGGGTTCTTTCTCGATCAGGCGGCTTTCGCCGGTGAGCGGCGCCTGGTTAACCGCCGAAAAACCGGCATACACCGTGCCGTCCATCGGGATACGTTCGCCGGGCCGCACCACAATCACGTCGCCGACCCGTAACTGCGCCACGGGAACCCGCTCTTCGCAGCCCGATTCACAACAACTTGTGCTGAGGCGAAGGGCCGTTTGCGGCACGACTTCCATCAGGCTCTTGATCGCGTGACGAGCGCGGCTGGATGTGTAGCCCTCCAGGGCTTCGCCAAGCGCGAACAGAACCATCACCAGGCCGGCTTCGACATAGGCGCCGATCACAACCGCACCAACGGCGGCGATCGTCATCAGGGCGTTGATATTGAGTTGGCGGCTGAGGGTGAGGGCGCGCCAGGCGCTTTTGGCAACCGGCACAATCGTCAGCGCCAGGGCAAGTAGCGCAAGCAGATCGATCCAGAGCGCATCCAGGCCCAATATTTCATGTAAGAAGATGCCGGGCAGCACCAGGATCGCACCGAGCAGCGCCAGCCGTGTCTCCAGGCGGCTCCACATGAATGCAAGGAAGTTGGGAACTGCGGTGGGCGCGGCGGGAACTGCGGCGTTGTTCGCATCGGGTGCGACAACCTCATAGCCGAGCGCCTGAACCCGCGCGACAATCGCCTCGCGCGGCAGGGTTGTGGCAACGCGCAATCGCTCGGTGGCAAAAGTGAGTTCGCACAACTGCACGCCATCGAGTTGGCCGACAGCCGACTCGATGCTGCGGGCACAATTGGCGCAATCCATGCCGCGAATCGTGAGTGTGTATTCGTCTGATGTGTTTGTCATTTAAGGATACAGGATACAGAGATCGCGAATCCGTTGCTTTAGAAAGTCGGTGCTTTCGAAAATATTGTACGCATCTGTGACGGTGACTTCAAGCAAACGAGACAGACTCGCAACAAGATTGCAAAAGGCAAAAGGCGAACAGAGCGCAGTGCAAGACCCGGCGCGGGCGGGCCAGTACCGCGTTCAAGCTATCTCAGCCTTTTGCCTTTCGGCTTTCGCATTTACTGAGTCACCCCTTCGAGCCGATCTTCGAGATCGGCGTAGATCGCGCGGAGTTGCTCAAGCGTGGTTTCGTCGGCATCCCAAAAGCCGCGATCATGGGCTTCGAGCAGGCGCCCGGCCATGGCGGCGGCGGCATGGGGATTGAGCGCTGCGATGCGATCACGCATCGCTTCATCGAGCAGATAGGTTTCGGCGACGCCCTGATAAACCCAGCCGTCAACCGCTGATGCCGTTCTCGACGCTATCGACATTTTGGAACGTGACACTCACCGTCGCCAGGGCGCGCTCCATAAGGGCGCGCGATTCCTGCCAATTGCCGCCCGGACCATAGGCAAAGCTCTTACGGGCGACAAAGGCAGCGCTGAGTTGGGTGTCGGAATCCCAGGTACTGCTCTCAACCAGGTGATTGACGTTGGCGCCATAGCTGCCGGGCGCGTTGGAGAAAACCCGAGTGGCCGCTTGCTCAACGGCGATGCCTAACGCTGCGGCCTGGTCGAGCGCGTGTTTGCGCACAAAATTCTGCTCCGGCGGCTCAGGGGCGGTGGCGGCAAGGCGTACGGCGCGATTGATCAGGCCGGCCTGGGCGCTGAAAAGATCGCGAAAAATCCCGCCGACCGTCGCCACAACATCGATCCGCGGGCGCTGTAATTCCGACAACGGCAGCAACTCAACATCGGCGATGCGACCGATCTCGTCGGTGACGGCACGGGCGCCGAGGAGTGCGAGGGTCTGGGCGATACCTTCACCGCCGGTCTTGATGTTGTCGGTGCCCCAGAGCACCATGGCGACGGTTTCGGGTAATGCGCCTTCCACCGCAACAACACGCTCCAGCAGTTCGTCGGCAACGGCGAATCCTGCCGCTGCGGCGGCGGGCGTCGGCACCATAAATGGATCGAAGGCATAGATATTACGCCCGGTCGGCACAACCGCCGGGTTGCGCACGACATCGTTGCCGGGCGAGGGCGGGATGTAGCCGCCGCGTAATGCCCGCAGCAACCCCCTGATCTCGCGCTCTTCAAGCAGGCGATTCAGCAGGTCGGCGAGCATGTGCCAGAGCGGATTGAGTGTACCGGGACGAATATGGGCTTCTTTGGCGAGATAGCGGTCGGCGTCGGCAGCGTGTCCGTCGGCTTCAATCAAGCGGCGCACCGCCTCACGGCAGATCATCTCGATCTGCTGCCATGCTGCCGGGGCGGCCGGATCGCGCTGGAGATTGGCGGTCAGTTCGGCGTAATCGTGGCCGAGCGCGCGGGCCACAAGGTGCGGTAGGGGCGGCTGTTTCGGCTCGGGGCGGGCAAAGGCCGCGACGAGGGCCAGAATATCGCCCCGTTCGGCAGGTGCGGGCGGCTCGCCAAGCACATGTAGGCCAACCGGAATCAGCCGCTGCTCGATCTGTAAAAGTTCATGGCCGAGTTGGGCGAGATAGGTTTCTGCGGGTTGCTGAAAACCGGAACCAGTATCGAGAAGCGGTGGCCGAGAACTTTGAGCGGTTCTCGGTTCCTGGTTCTTGGTTCTTGGTTCTCGGTTCCTGGTTCCTGGTTCTCGGTTCCTGGTTCTTGGTTCCTGGTTCTCGGTTCTTGGTTCTC
>JAAUQO010000169.1 GCA_012032775.1 Oscillochloris sp.
TTCATCGCCATCACGTGCCGGTCGCGCGAGGAGGCGCCGATGTCGTTGCGCTCGAGCGTCGTCGTCGCGGGCAGCACGATGTCGGCGTGCCGCGCCAGCGTGGTCCACCACGGCTCGTGCACCACGATCGTCTCGGCCCGTGCCCAGGCGCGCAGCAGGCGATTGAGGTCCTGGTGGTGGTGGAACGGGTTGCCGCCGGCCCAGTAGATCATCCGCGTGTCGGGGTAGGTGATCGCCCGGCCGTTGTACTCGCACACCCCACCCGGGGTCTCGAGCATGTCGGTGACGCGGGCGACGGGGATGTAGAGGCCCGTCGGGTTCCGCCCGGTGTTGAGTTGCGGCACGGGCAGGTCCAGCCGCGGGTTGCCCACGCCGTTGATGGAGCCGTAGCCGAAGGTAAAGCCGGTGCCGGGCCGGCCGAGTTGCCCCGTAAGGGCCGGCAGACAGGCGATGGCGCGGGCCGGCTCCCAGCCCTGGCGGTGCTTAAAGATCGAACTGCCGCCGAGCACGATCATCGCCGGGACTGCGCTCGCATAGGTGCGGGCCAATCGCCGGATCGCCTCCGGCTCCAGTCCGGTGATCGGCGCCGCCCACTCGGGGGTATGCGCGGCCAGGTGCTGCTCGAACTCGGCGAAGCCCAGCGTATGCGCAGCGATGAAGGCCCGATCATGGAGGCCTTCCGCGACGATCACCTGAGCCAGTGCCAGGGCCAGCGCCGCGTCGCTGCCGGGCTTGATCAATAACACCTCGTCGGCATGTCGAGCGGCCTCGCTGCGGCGCACATCGATCACAATCACCCGCGCACCACGCCGACGGGCGACAACCAGATGCGGCGCAGTCGTGGGTTGGCTGGCCAGATTGGCGCCCCAGAGCACAATCGTCCGACTGTGGTCGGCCATGTCCTCCTTGGTATTACACTCCAGCACGCCCGTCAATCCAAGTCCATAGCCGCCCAAAGCCCAACAGACCATCGCCGGGTTCCAGACCTGCATCCCACTCAAGTGGCCGAAGCGCATCAGCAAGGGCCGGTTGGCGCCGTTCACACCGGAACCGTGGCCGAACCAGATTCCGCTGCGGTCGCGGGGAACAGTGGCGATCCGCGCCGCGATCTCGCTCATGGCGCTGTCCCAACTGATCGCCTCCCATGCATTCGTGCCCCGCGGCCCGACCCGGCGCAGTGGTGTGTGCAAGCGGTTCGGGTTGTCGCGGATCTCAACGGCGGCCCGCCCGCGGACACAGAGAAACCCGCGACTATCGGGATTCTCCGGGTCGCCGTCTACCGCCGCTACCCGTCCGTCGGCGACTGTCACCCGCATACCGCAGAGGGTCGGGTGGCAATTCATCGGACACATTGTGATCACCGTGTTGCCTGAGTTCATCATTTGTTTGGTGGGTGTAAATAATTCTTTTGCTATGGTTCGGCAATCTCGTCGCCGAACCATAGCAAAAAACAGGTTGTTCTGCGTACCGCGTTTTGTTTATTGTACCGCGTTACTCAGGGCTTGCAGCGCTTGTTGCTCGGCGGTGTAAAGCGCCTCAATCCGGCTGCGTAACCCGGCCCGCAACGCCGTAGAGCCGGCGTTATCCAACGGGAAGGGGTTGGCTGTTTCCCGCTCCAGATCGGCCAACTGCTCCCACACAGCGCGTACTTCGGCGGCCGGCGCACCGGTATGCAACAACTCGGCTTTGTGGGCAAGCAAGCGTTTCGCCTCGGCCAACGGCGCAACATCGTCGGGAAGGGCTGCATCAGCCAGATCGCTCCAGGCCCGCCCGAGCACACGATACTGCTCGGCGAGCGCCTCCAGATCGGCACGGCCGAGGAAGGCCGCAGATTCGGCCAGGAAGTCGGCGAAAATCGGCCGACAAAGACCGCCGCCGGTGCCGTAGTGCTCGACAAAATCATAGATCGCGGTCAGCCCACGCCAGAGGTTCGGGCCGGGCCGGAATGTCCGCTCCCAGGCATTTTTGGCCGTACCGCCGTGCATACGCTCGGCCCAGGTACTCAATGCCTCCAGACGTGCATTGCCTGCCGCCTGTGTGAGAGTCGGCTGAAGCAGTTCGGCGTGACACGATCGTAATCCGGCCAAAATCAGATCGTCGAGCCGGCTCAGATCAGGGGCCGCTTCCAGCGCCAGGAGGCGGTGCTGCTGCTTCTTGATCCGGGCCTGCGCCTGGGCTAATTCGTCCAGACCAATTGTGATCGGTTCGTCGGTCAGATCACCGATCAATGCGGTACCCGCCACTGCATCCACCGCATAAACCAGCACAACATGGTAGCCGCCCCCCTGCCAGAACTCCGGCATCGCGCGGTGCGGCAGACCGGCCATATCAACCCAGGCGATACAGGGGCCATGAGCCGCCACAAGTTCGATCAATTGGCGCCGGGCCGCTTTCGCACCCCCGCTCTCGCGGATAATCGCCCGCACGCCAAGGCGCTCCAGTGCGCCGAAAAGGTAGGCTTGATCGTCGTGCCAGCGATGACGGCCGGCGATAAAGAAATTCGCAACATCTTCGCGCTCATAGTAAAAGGCGAAGACACCGATCCCAATACCGCCGGCGATGCCGAATGCCATTGCTTCGCTGAGTGATGGGCGAGCGCCGCTATGGCGCAACAGGATGCGCAGAGCAGTGGCGGCAGGAATACTGCCGGGCAAATGGGCGGGTGCCTGTGGATTAGACCGATCCGGGGAATGCTCGCGGATAATCTGGCGGCGGGCGGCGGCATAACGCTCGCCGGTGCGGGCCATACGGGCGCGCACCAGTTGCTTGAGGTGCTTATTGGCAGTCACTGCGTTCTCCTTGTACGCGGGCAAGCAGGAAACCCCACGCGCTCCGGCTCCCGCAAAGGAAAACCCGGCAGTGTTACAAGCCACACCCGAGGACAGCGATCCCCTTTACCCCCGCTATAGCCGGCAGCGTGGGTGCCGGTCAGAGGGTCCGGCGTGAGTGCCGCCGTTCGCTCCAGTATACAGTACATCCGGGTAGCGGAAAGGAGAAGGTGCCGTCTATGAAACGCATCTCTATGTCGGCGCGCCCGGCGCCGATGCGGTGCGGTTCGGCGCGGGAATTGGACACATCGACCGGCTGCGCTGGTCGCCCGATAGCTCGGCGATCGCCTTTACCGCCGGCACGCGCCCCAACGATCAGTACCGTTTTCAGTTGGTGTTGGCGGCGAAACTGCCAACACCAACTGAATCGAACATCGTAATACGGATCGCCAAAAGCCGACCCATCCCCGTCAACTGACCGGGTACCGCTCCGCCCGAAGTCCTCACACCTAACCACCCCTCTGGTTCATCCCTTCCGCAGCATACTGCGCTATCGTACGTGTGTACCGGGCGCGACTTGGCGCAACACACTGACGGAAAGCACAGACGAGATGTTCACAAAATGGTTCGGACGCAACACCCCGCGACACAGCGCAGGTGCGGAAAGCGACGATCATTTGATCGATCTGCGGAATATTGTCAAAACCTATCAGAGCGCAGCCGGTAGCTTTACCGCACTCAAGGGCGTGAGCCTGGCCGTCGATCGGGGCGAGTTCGTCGCCGTCATCGGCAAATCCGGCTCCGGCAAGTCCACATTGATCAACATGGTCACCGGCATCGACCGACCCACCACCGGCGAAGTGATCGTGGCCGGCACGCCCGTCCACACCCTCAGCGAGGGCAAGATGTCGGTCTGGCGCGGCCGTCATCTCGGGATCATCTTCCAGTTCTTTCAGCTCCTGCCGACACTCACCGTGGTCGAAAATGTGATGCTGCCGATGGACTTCTGCAAGATGTACACTCCGTCGGAGCGTCGCAAACGCGCCATGATGCTGCTGGAACAGGTGGAGATGACGGAAAACGCCGATAAATTGCCCTCGGCGATCTCCGGCGGTCAACAGCAGCGGGTGGCGATCGCCCGCGCCCTGGCCAACGATCCGCCGATCCTGATCGCCGATGAGCCGACCGGCAACCTCGACAGCAAAACCGCCGGTGCAGTCTTTGCTCTGTTCGACGGCTTAGTCAAGCAGGGCAAAACAATCGTGATGGTAACCCACGATAACGACCTGGCGCGCCGCGCATCCCGCTCGGTGATCGTCTCGGACGGCGAGATCGTCAATCAGTACCTCGCCAAGGCGCTGCCGAAACTGAGCCTCGATCAGTTGATCAGCGTCACCCGCCAACTCGACAAGCTCACCTATCAACCCGGTGAGCCGATCATACGCCAGGGCGCGCCGGCCGATGCATTTTATATCGTCACCAAAGGCTCGGTCGAAGTGGTGCTGGATCAGCCGGGCGGCGGCGAGTTGATCGCCGAAGTGCTGGGCGAGGGCGCGTATTTCGGCGAATTGGGATTGTTGGACGGCGGCACCCGCCGGGCCACTGTTCGCGCCGCCCACACCAACGGCATCGTCGAGGTTGCAGCTCTCGATCACGCCGAGTTCCACGCATTGCTGGCCGATTCCGAGGGCACCCGCGTCGATGTCGCGCGCATGGCCGAACAACGCATCGGCGTTGCGGCCCTGTAAAGGAGAAACCCCATGCTCGCACCGCGTTGGCGAAAAGTTCTGGGCGATCTCTGGAGCAACAAAACGCGCACCGCACTGGTGGTGCTCTCGATTGCGATCGGGGTTTTTGCGATCGGGATGATCTCAGGCGGACGCGAAATTCTTGTTCGCGATTTAAACGGCGATTGGAATGCGATCAATCCGGCCAGTGCCTCGATCGGCGCCGATACTATCGACGAAGATCTGGTACAGGTGATCCGGCGTATGCCCGGCATCGCCGAAGCACAGGCCTCGCGCAGCATAACTGTTCGCGCATTGGCCGCCGA
Organism: Oscillochloris sp.; assembly: GCA_012032775.1. Taxonomy (GTDB): domain Bacteria; phylum Chloroflexota; class Chloroflexia; order Chloroflexales; family Chloroflexaceae; genus JAAUQO01. The sequence continues at coordinate 4,822 of JAAUQO010000169.1, forward strand.
CGGCACCTGGAAGGATCTGCAACTCACTGTGGTCAAAGATCCCGCAGACCTACGAATCTACGTGCCGACGCCCCTAACCGGTCCCTGGCCGCCGCAGCGCCGCGCGATCAGCCTGGAGCGCTCGGCATTCCCTTTCCTCGGCCTGAACGAAGGCGACCCGGTGCAGATCGAACTCCGCAACGGCGACCGCTACAACTTCACGGTCGCCGGCAGGGTCTACAGTATCGGCAGCGGCTTCCCGACCTCCCTTTCAAGCATTGCCTACGGCTACATCAACGCCGAAACGGCGACACTGCTCGGCCTACCTGAGGGCTACAACTCGGTCGATATTGTCGTCGCGGAGAATCGTTTCGACGCGGCCTACATCCGCACGATCGCCCGCGAAGTCGAGGCGAAGATCGAGCGCAGCGGCCGCACATCGAGCGGGATTTTGATCAACGAACCCGGCTTGCATCCGGCCGACACTTTCATCCAGGCCTTTACACTGTTGCTCGGCATTATCGGCGTGTTCGCCCTGCTGCTGAGCGCATTCCTGGTGATCAACACGATCAGCGCCTTGCTCACCCAGCAATTGCGTCAGATCGGCGTGATGAAATCGCTCGGCGCACGCAACAGCGACATTGTGCAACTCTATCTTGTGACGGTGCTGGCCTTCGGGCTGCTGTCGCTGCTGGTCTCGGTTCCGTTGGGCGTGCTCGGCGCCTGGGGCCTGGCTTCGTTCTTCGTCGGCCTGCTGAACTTCGATATTTCGAGCGTGATGCCGACAACGGCCGTGCTCGGCCAACAGATCGCGGCCGGGTTGCTCATCCCGCTGCTGGCGGCCCTGGTTCCGATCATCAACGGCACCCGCGTGACGGTGCGCGAGGCGATCGGCGGCCCCGGCCTCGGGAAAGGACGTTTCGGCAAGAGCGGTCTGGATCGATTGCTGGAGCGAATCACGTTTCTCTCGCGGCCGATATTGCTCTCGCTGCGCAACACTTTCCGCCGCAAGGGCCGGTTGATGCTGACATTGACCACGCTCACCATGGCCGGGACGATCTTTATGGCCGTGATCAGCGCCCGCGCCAGCCTCGCAACCACGTTGGACGAAGTCTTCGCCCAGATCGACACCGATGTCTTCGTGTTCCTGAGCAAGCCCTACCGCACCGTCGTGCTCGATCGCGTCGCCACAATACCCGGCGTCACCGATGTGGAATATTGGAGCAGTTACAGCGGTCGGATTATCGACGGCGACGGCAACGAGAGCAGCACAACCTACAGTGTCAGTTCGGTGCCTGCCGACGGCCAGAGTATCAAACTCACGATCAGCGAGGGCCGCTGGCTGTTGCCGGAAGATGTCGGCGCAGTCGTGCTCAGCAGCCTGTATACCACCGATTACCCCGACGTACGGGTCGGCGACACGGTGAACTTGCAGATCGGCAGCAAAGAGATCCCGCTGCAAGTGGTCGGGATCTCGCGGGCGCCCTTCCCATTGTCGGCGATGTACGTTAACCTGCCGAGCTTTAGCCGCCAGATCGGCGATGCCGGCCGGGCAACCGAGATCAAGATCCTGACCGAACCACGCGATACCGCAACCCAGGATCGCGTCGCCGCACAGGCCGGCGAACTGCTCAAATCGGACGGCGTCGAGGTCTCCTTCACCCGCACAATCGCTGTGTTCCGCGCTCAGAATAACATCAGCGTCGATATGATTATCTACTTCCTGCTGCTGATGGCCGTTTTGCTGGCGGCGGTGGGCGGGCTGGGGTTGATGGGCACGATGAGTATCAATGTGCTTGAACGCACCCGCGAGATCGGCGTGATGCGAGCGATCGGCGCTGGCGACGGCGCCATCCTGCGGATTGTGATCGTCGAGGGTGTGTTGATCGGCCTGCTGAGTTGGATCGTCGGCGCGGTGCTGGCCCTGCCGGTGAGCTATCTGATGAACCAGGCTCTGGCGGCGATCTTCCAATCCGACGCCTTTACCTTTGTTTTCGCCGGCGACGGTGTGGTGATGTGGCTGGCTATTGTCATCGCCCTGGCGAGCCTGTCCAGTTTCCTGCCCGCCTGGAACGCTTCGCGGGTCACTGTTCGCGATGTCCTCGCCTACGAATAATGTCAATCGTCGATAACACTTACTAAAGGAGCTAACCCGCCATGCGGAAGATTATCAGCAGCAGCATCCTGAGTATCGCCCTGGCCGGCCTGGTGGCCTGCGGCGCCGCCCCAACCGAAACCCAGGTTCAACCCACCGCGCTACCGGTTGTCGAGGCCGCAACCGGCGTGATCGCCGAGGGCCGGGTTGTGCCCGCCGCCAGTGTCGGCCTGACGTTCGAGACAACCGGCAAGATCGCCGAGATCCTGGTGGCCGAGGGCGATACCGTCAGTGCCGGCCAACCCCTGGCCCACCTCGATAACCGCGACTTGAATCTGCGGGTCGAGCAGGCCCAGGTGAGCCTGGAGCAGGCCCAGGCCGACTACGCCAAGCTGCTTGAGGGCGCCACGCCCGAGCAGGTGGCTGCCGCCGAGGCCGAAGTGCTGCGCGCCCAGGGCAATTTGCAGGCCACTCAGGGCAGTGTGACCCAGGCCGATCTTACCGCCGCTCGGGCCGAACTCGAGAGCGCCCGTGCCCGCCTGGCTCAGCTTCAGGCCGGTGCCAAGAATGCCGATGTCGAGTCGGCCCAGGCCGCCGTCGATCAGGCCCGGGCCAATCTTCAGAGCCGGCGCGACAGCCTGGCTCAGGCCAAGATCAACGCCGAGTTGGAACTGGAGCGGGCAGCCAATGCGCTGCGGAATGCCCAGGACAACTACAGCCGGATTATGTGGGAGAACAAGGATCTTGAGCGGCTGCCCGGCGACATTCCGCAATCGCGCAAAGACGAAGAGGCCGCCGCCCTGCGCGCCGTCGCCGATGCGGAGACGGCCATGCAACAGGCCCAGCTTGCAGTTGAGCAGGCCCGCCAGGCCGAGATCACCGATGTTCAAAATGCCGAGGCCCAGGTGCGCGATGCCGAAGCCCGGCTTGAGAAAGTACTCAGCCCGACCGATGCCGACGCGATCGCCGCTGCGCGAGCAAATGTCGCCGCCGCTGAAGCTACGTTGGCCCGCTTAACCGGCGGCGAACAGCAAGGAAATGTCGCCGCCGCCGCCGCCGGTGTCTCCAACGCCGAGGCTCGCCTGGCCGAACTGAGCGCGCCGCCGAGCGAGGCGACCCTGGCCGGTGGTCTGGCCCGCGTACGGGCCGCCGAGGTTGCGCTGAAACAGGCCCAACTCGACCTGGAGAAAACCACTCTGACCGCGCCGATCGCAGGTACGGTGGCCGAATTGAACCTCAACGTCGGCGAAATGCCCGTAACCGGCACCCCGGCCATTGTTCTGGCCGACTTAAACAACTGGACGATCGAGACCGAGGATCTGACCGAACTGAATATCGTCAAGGTCCGCGAAGGCGACCCGGTCATCGTAACATTCGACGCACTCAGCGGGTTTGAACTGCCCGGCACGGTTGCGCAGATCAAGCCGATCGGTCAGAACCGTCAGGGCGATATTGTATACACCGTGGTCGTCACACCGAATAGCTGGGACGAGCGGCTGCGCTGGAATATGACCGCCCTGGTTGTGATTGAAGGGTAGCTTCAATGAAATTGGTTGGTTGCGGCGGCTAGACTGCCGCAATCAACCAAACGCTGTCGCCAGCAATGCTTCATATGCCGCGCGCAAAGCCGTTGCTTCCTCATTCGGCATCGCCGTCAGCGGCAGGCGCACATGGGTCTCCGGCAGATCGCTCGTCCAGGCAAGTGCGGCTTTCAGCGCCGGCGGCGTATTCAGCTGATTGATCTTATCCCGCAACGCCGTCAGACGCGATTGCGCCGCCGCCACATCGCCGTTGTGGTGATGGGCGTCGTACACCGCCCGCGCCAACTGCGGGAAAGCGCCCGAAAGCGCGGTGATCGCGCCTGCGGCGCCGCCGGCCAATGCCTTGCTGATCAGCTTGTCGCTGCCGGTGAAGATACGCAACTGCGGGTAGCGTTCGATCAGCATCTGCGAATTATTCCAGTCGCCGCTGCTGTCTTTCAAGCCGTACAGCAGCTTGCCGTGGCTCTCCAGCAACCCGTCGATAATCTCCGGCGTGATCGGCACACCCGTTACCTGCGGGATGTGATACAGCATCAATTTGCCGTCTTCGGGCAAGGCATCGGCCAGAGCACGGTAATAGCCAAGCACGCCGGATGTACTCGGCGACTTGATATAGAACGGCGGCATCACCAGCACCGCATCGGCGCCGCGATCAAGTGCATAGCGACTCAGGGCGATTGTGTCGGTGAGCGCCGCACAGCCGGTGCCGGCCAGCACATGCAAGTTGCCGCGATTCTGCAAGATAATATCGAGCACCCGTTCGCGCTCCGATACACTCATCGACGGACCTTCGCCGGTGGTGCCGAGTGCCAGCACACCATGCAATCCACCCTGCTCCAGAAACCGCAAATACCCCGGCAGCCACTCGTAATCCACCGGCCCGACATCACTTGTAAACGGCGTCAGCATCGCGCTGATCACGCCTCCCGGCTCAGTCATGTACTCCCCCCATCCGCCGCCTGCGTCGTGCTCCGACACAGTATGCTCGGCCCTTTAACACGATCTTAATTAGTCTTACCCGATACTCTACCACTTTTTCAGTCGATTGCGGCGGCTAGTACCGGTCGGCCTACGTCCGTCGCGGGTTTGTAACGGCCTTTAGGCCGTCACCGTGCGATGTGCGCCGTAGACGTACGTACGCTTGAGCGTACTAGTCGCAGGTCAGGTTGTACTGTTCCAGTTCTTCGCAACTAAGCTCCGGCAGATAGCGGTTCGCATACACCCAATCAACCAGGGCCGCGACACTCGGCGCCCGCCACAGCACCACATCTCCGGTGGCCGACGATGTCAGCGCCGTTTCGCCGTCCGGCCCGAAGACAACAGTCACCAGAGTGGAATTAAAGCCGCTGTAACGCGCTAATTCGCTGCCGCCGGCAACTTCCCATAGGCGTGCGGTGCGGTCATCGCTGCCCGAAAGCACCAACTGATTGTCGGCACTCAGGGCAACACTTTTGACCGCCTGGCTATGTCCGATCAAGCGCTGGAGTTCCTCGCCGCTGCTCACATCCCAGATCCGCACGCTTCGATCCCAGGCGCCGCTGATCGCCAGTGTGCCGTCCGCACTAAAGGCCACGGCACTGATCAGATCGCTGTGGCCGCTCAGACGCTGCACAATCGTGCCGCTCGCCACATCCCAGATCCATATCAGTGGATCAATCGTGTTCTCGTCGGCACCGATGATCTGAGTTCCGGTCTGGTTAAATGCAATCGCGCGGCTCAATAGTACGTCGTCTTCCAACTTCAAATCCAGGATTGGGCTGCCGTCGGTAACATCCCATAGTTGGGCATTGGTCAGATCGAAAACGGTTACCAACAGTTGATTATCATTGCTGAATGCGGCAACTACGCTCTGCTCGGGCCTGCCTGTAAGGCTGCTGATCACTTCGTCGCGCTCCAGATCGTAGATCGTCAGTCCATTCCCATCATCAAGCAGCGCCAGGCTGCCGTCGGGACTAAGTGCCACCGATTGGCCAGCGAACGCGAACTCGGCCTCGACAATCCCATCCTCGCGATTCCAGATTACCCCGCGTTCATTGCCCAGCGCCGTGATCCGGCTGCCGTCGGCGCTAAATCGCGTGACAACATTATTCAAGGGTGGTTGAATGTCGGCGCTGTAGGACCGAATGCGCTGCCCGCCGCGTAGATCCCACAGTCGCACCGTCCGATCAAACGAGCCGGTCACAATCCGCTCGCCGTCCGGCGCAACCGCGATCACCTGGGTCTCGCTTTCGTGGCCTTCGTAACGCTCGATAACGCTTGCGCGTTCGGTGTCCCAAAGCAATGTTGTCTGATCGAGCGATGCGGAGACGAACATACTCCCGTCGCCGACCGGGGCAAGTGCCAGAACCTGTGCATCATGGCCAACCAGCGTGCGTAACAGGCGCCCGTTATTCAGATTGCGCAGTTGAATAACGCCGTTCTCACAGCCGACCAGCGCCAGCGGTTGCGTGGGCAACGCAGCCAGCGAATCGGCAAAACAAGGACTCAGCTGCTCCGGGTCGGTCAGATCGGTCGCGTAACTCAAATCCGTTGTGCGCACTTCAGCCCCGGTTTCCAGATCGAACTCGCGCAAGGCATCGAGCGGCGGTTGCCCGTCGGCGAACAGCGCCACAATAATCCGATCATTGGCGCCCAACGTCATCCCGCGGATCTCGCCGTCTTCAATCACGGCCAGCGTCCGCACTTCCTGTCGTGTCGCCACATCCCAAACCAGCAACACACCTTCAGCCGACAGCGTAAACACCTGTTGGCCATCATTACTCAGCGCCATATACTGGATCGGTGTGCCGTCGCTGCCGGCGAACGGTACGGCATCCGCAGCCCGCAGCAGCAGTAACTCGCCGCTGTCGGTTGCGATCAGCACGTTGTTATCGGCGGTAAACAACACCTCCGTAATTGTAGCCCCAACGTCTTGCGGGCCTTCGTGCTGATAACGCCGGATCGGCTCGGCATTCCCAATCTCCCAGACCAACACAAGTCCAAAATGATCACCGGCGGCCACAAAGCGCCCGTCGGGGCTGTAGGCAACTGCGCTCACCGCTGTCTCAAAGCCGCCGAACAGTTGCCGCGCGCCTTGATCCGCCGCCTGCGCGAGCGCAAACACGCTTCGCGCCAACGGATTGCCGCTCTCGACGGCGGCAAGGGCCAACGCCAGGGATCGGTCGATCCGCCCGCCGTTCAGGGCGGCTTCGGCATCTCCAATAATCGCCAGTTGCGCCGATTCGGCCGCACTTGTGTCGGCGCGAGTACGCTGCTCCTGGGCTTCGACATTCGCCGCCTCAGCCGTTTGCTGCTGTGCCTCGGCCTCCGATCGCGCCACCTCGGCCGTCGCCGCCTGACTCTCGGCCCGCTCGGCATTGCTTTGCGCAATCCCGCTCTGCACCGCCGCCTGCACAAACCCGATCCCGGCCGCGATCATGGCCACCAACGCCACCACGGCAACCCCGGCCAGAAACACCGCGCGCTGCCGTAATTGCCTGGTGGCCGCCGCAGCCTCCTCGGCCCGCAGCCGCTCGGCCCTGGCCCGCTCCTCCTGCTCGGCTGCCAACGCCCGGGCCTGCTCCAACTCGCGCTGGCGGGCCGCTTCACGCTGGGCATCCTCGCGTTCGCGCAACGCAATCCCGGCCTCGATAAACCGTTGCTCATCGGCATTCAACCCCAAATGCTGGTTGTGCAACAAGGCCAATGCTTCATCCAGCCGCGATCCGCGAAACAGCAAGCCCTCATCTTCGCCGCTGCTGTGCCAATCGCGCACTGCCGTACGGATCGCCTCCAACAACAGCAGATTCTGCCGATCCTCGCTCAGCCAGTTGCGCAACCGCGGCCACGAACGGATCAACGCTTCGTGAGCCACTTCGACGCTGTCGCTATCGCTGCCGCCGCTCGTCACCACCAGGCGCGCATTGGCCAGGCGACTGATCAACGCCCGGATTGGCGCCGGATCAACCCCCGACGGCACCAGATCGTGCAACTGTACCCGCCGCCGGGTGTCGCGCTGTTCGTCGCCTTGATGATCATGATCCAGCCGCGTCAGGCGCACAAAGATCCCGCGCAACCGTTCCTGATCTTCCGCCGAACTGCCGTTATAAATCTCGTCCGCACTATGGGCGATCGCCTGCTGAATGCCGCCGATCACACGATACTCGGCGCTGCGCAGCCAACGACCGCGCCGGCGCTGCCAGAGTTCCTGCAATGCGTGTTGCAGCAGCGGCATTGCGCCCGGTTCGCCGCGCACATCGTCGAGAATCTGTCCACTTAGATCAGCTTCGAAGCGCAGGCCCACCGCCGCCGCCTGTAACTCCATCGCCCGCCGTAACTCCTCCGGCGTCATCGGCGCAACCAACTCCTGCTGCGACTGGACGCGATCACGAAGTTCCGGATAAGGCGCAACCTCGCCCAGGAAATCGGCCCGCATCGTGATGATCACCAGGAATCGGCCTTGTAGCCGCAATAACTCCGCGAAGAATGCCCGCCGCTCATCGTTATCCTGGCATAGGGTGAATGCTTCCTCGAACTGGTCGATCACCAGAATCGCTTGCCGGCGCACTTCCTTGATTTCCGGCAGGTTCGCCTGCTCGATCGCAAACAGCAAGGCTGCCAATGGTAGTTCGTTCGGGGTGAGGCTGATCAGCGGTAGCTGCGGCTCGCGCCGCTGTAACTCCGGCACTAACCCGGCGAATACCAACGAGGATTTGCCGCTGCCGCTCGGTCCGAGCACTGCAAGAAACAGGCTGCTGTCACAGCGATCGGCCAGACGCTTTACCAGAACTTCGCGCCCGAAGAAGAATTCGCTCAGGTTGCCCTGGAACGAGCGCAAGCCGGGAAACGGGCAGCGCCCGTCGTAGGCCGGCGGTTCGCCACCCAGACAAAGTTGCTGAAAGCGCAGTTCTACCGCCTCGCTACAGATCGCTTCGATTGTGGTTAAGGCCGCTGCTTGTTCCTCACGCTCAAGGACTCTGTTGGTTAAACCTTTTTTTACGAGTTAGGGCACACCGCTCAGGGCCAAGGCGAGAAACCGTGAGCGCCGAGGATAGGGACCAGGTCTGGGCGTATCGTCCAGCCAGGCTACGAAGCGGGTCAGATTGATGGCGATCCCG
>JAAUQO010000170.1 GCA_012032775.1 Oscillochloris sp.
CTCGGTTCTCGGTTCTGGGTTCTCGGTTCTCGGTTCTCGGTTCCGGGTTCTCGGTTCTCGGTTCTCAGTTCTCGGTTCCGGTAGGATTGCTATATCAGCCTGATTGTTGCAGTGTCGGCTTGTGTGGTTCTTGCGCCGAGCTTACAAGAATATTAAGCCGATCTGGTGGGCGGTGTTAATCGATTTGACTCAGCTGCTTAACATTTCGGCGCGCGATTCCGGCCTATACTACATATGATTCGGGGAATGTGTTTGTTCGCTATCAGATGTGCTGCTGCTGGGGAGCATACAATGATCTTCGCCTTGATCATGCTGGGATTGTTGTTTCTTGTCGGCTGTAGTGCGCCGGTTGCCTCCGTTGCCCAGGAAGCGCCCGGCGTGACGACCATCGCGCCGAGTGCTACGGCCGCGCCGACGGTGGGCCAGCCCTCGCCGCTGACGCCGGGGCCGACGATCGCCGCGCCGACGCCGGTTGTCGGTAACCTTCAGGTACAGATGGAAAGCTACGGCTTTATCCCTGAGCCGGCTGTGATTCGGGTTGGGGGAACGATTACCTGGATCAATGGCGATACCTGGCTGCACAGCGCCACGTCGTTCGACGGTGTGTTCAACACCGGTTTGCTGCGTCAGAACGAGACCTACTCGGTTACCTTTACGCAGCCCGGCGAATTCCCGTACTACTGCATGCGCCATCCCTCGGTGCTCGGGCGCGTCGTAGTCACACCGTAGGAATCATAGGCGCCTGTTGGGTTACCCTATTCCGCAAGCACTTCCAGCACATGCATCAACTTCTCGCTCCAGGTGTTGCCCAGACTGCGCCGATCGAGACGGATGAACTGCGGGCCGATCTTGACATTCGCATCCCGACCGAAACGTCGGCGCAACCGATCACGCATGCTTGCGTCGATGATCGGCAGCCGGATCACAAATTCGTCGCTCATCGTGACAACGGAAGTCACGCCGGCCTGGAGCGCAAGTGCTTTGATCTGGAGCCATGTGAGCAATTGCAGCGCTTCGCCGGGCGGTTTGCCGAAACGGTCGTTAAGTTCCTGGCGCAGTTCGCGCACTTCCTCCGGTGCCTGAGCCTCGACCATACGCTGATACATGCCCAGCCGTACCTGATCGTCGGGGATGTATTCCGGCGCGAGGTAGGCCGTTAACGGCAGATCAAGGGTGACAAGCGGCGAGACGAGCACTTTTTCATTGATGATCGCGCTGCGCGCCGTGGGTTCCTGGTGCGGCGCCGCCGGTTGTTCCTCGCGCCGCTCGGCCTCTTTGTCTACGTCGGCTTTGAGTTGTTTCACCGCCTGTTCCAGCAAGCGCGAGTAGAGATCAAATCCGACCGCCGCAATATGGCCCGATTGTTCTGCACCGAGTAGATTTCCCGCGCCGCGAATCTCCAGATCACGCATGGCCACCCGGAATCCGGCCCCAAGCTCGGTTGCCTCCTGGATGGCCTCCAGCCGTTGCTGGGCCTCCTCGGTCATGCGCTTTTCCTGCTTGTAGAGCAAGTAGGCATAGGCCCGATTAGCGCTGCGTCCGACTCGCCCGCGCAACTGATAGAGTTGCGCTAAGCAAAGTTCGTCGCATCGTCGATAATAATCGTATTCGAGTTCGGAATATCCAGCCCGCTCTCGATAATCGTTGTGCAGACCAGCACATCATAGCGGCCCTCGAAGAAATCGAACATCACCCGCTCAAGTTCACGTTCGTCAAGCTGGCCGTGGCCCACACCGATCGACGCCTCAGGCACCAGCGATTGCAATTTCGTTGCCACATGGTAGATACTCTGAACCCGATTATGCACAAAATAGATCTGGCCCTCGCGCTCCACCTCGCGCAGAATCGCCTCGCGGATCAACGTGTCGTCGTAGGGCAGCACATAGGTCTTGATCGGCATGCGATCTTCCGGCGGCGTGTCGATCACACTCAGATCGCGGATGCCGGCCATGGCCATATGCAAGGTGCGCGGAATCGGGGTTGCGGTGAGCGTCAGCACATCGACCTCGGCCCGCAATTGCTTTAGCCGTTCCTTATGGCGCACGCCGAAGCGCTGCTCCTCGTCTACGATTACCAGGCCCAGGTTCTTGAAATGCACATCTTTCGAGAGCAGGCGGTGCGTGCCGATCAGCACATCGACCTTGCCGCGGGCCAGATCCTTCAAAATCACGGCCTGCTCCCTGGTGGAGCGAAAGCGCGACAACATCTCGACCGTCACCGGGAAGGCGGCCATCCGCCGGCGGAAGGTGTCGAAGTGTTGTTGGGCCAGCACGGTTGTCGGCACCAGAATCGCCACCTGTTTGCCGTCCTGCACCGCCTTGAAGGCCGCCCGGATCGCGACTTCGGTTTTGCCGAAGCCGACATCGCCGCAGATCAGGCGATCCATCGGGATCGTGCGTTCCATGTCGGCCTTCACATCGCTGATCGCGTGGAGCTGATCGTCGGTTTCGATATAGGGAAAGCTGGCCTCAAGTTCGCGTTGCCACTCGCTGTCGGGGCTGAAGGCGTGGCCCTGGCGCATCTGCCGTTGAGCGTAGAGTTTGAGCAGTTCATCGGCCAGATCGCGCACTGCGGCGCGCGCTTTGCGCTTGGCGCGCTCCCAATCCTGGGTGCCGAGGCGGGTCAGATTCGGTGTGCCGTCGCCGGCGCCGATATAGCGGGCAACGCGATCGACCTGATCGACCGGCACATAGATCTTGTCGCCGGCGGCGTAGCGCAACACCAGGTACTCACGCTCGATCTCGCCGACCGTGCGCCGGATCAGCCCTTCATACACCGCGATCCCGTGCTCGATATGCACCACGAAATCACCGATTTTCAGGCCGCGCAGGAACGCCGCCCGCTCGTCGGCCGAGCGACCCTTGCGGCGGCGGGCGGTTAATGGACGGCGCTGGCGCAGGCCGAAAATCTCGGTGTCGGTGTAGAGCGTCACGCCAAGATCAGGTAGATGCCAGCCGGCCTCCAGCGCGTTCTGGGCGACGTAAAACGACGCCAGTTCGTTCGCCTGGCGGCCGTTTGTCGGCGCATTGGCTTGATCCGGCCTGTTCGCCTGTTCGTCGGTGCCGGCCCGTAACGCCGCTTCGACCAACTCTTGCAGGCGGGCGGCCTGACCGGTGACGGCAAGCACCTGCTCGCCATTGCGTAGGCGCGCAACAATCTCGTTGACCAGGCGGCGGAACTGCCCGCCGAACAGTTCAGCAGCCACAAAGTGCGGCGGCGGCAGCCGATCAGCGCCCTCGTTCATGGTCAGATCGACCAGGGAATAGCTGCTTGCGGCCAGCAGTTCTTCCCAGTTCAGGTACGGGCGCGGGAAATCGAACGGCAATTCGCCGGCTTCGATCAGATTACGGCGATGTTCTTCGGCCTGCTGATCGAACTCGGCGGCGTGTTGCTCAAGCAAGTGGCGTTCGGCGAGCAGCACGGCGCTTCCGGCAGGCAGATGCGCGAGCAGGGCGGAATCACGCGCTATAGCCGTAGCGCCTCCGGGCGCAGACTCGGCATCCTGGATTCCCAATTCGCTATGCCGAAAGAACGGCGCGAAGAAGGCCCGGCCCTCGAAGCGTTCGCCAAGTTCCAGCCGTCCCAGAGCCGTCTCCCATTCAGTACGGGCCTCGGGGCGTAATGTCGCGAGATCAAGCGCTTCGATCCGCGCAATCGCAGTTGCCCGTTCCCAGAGTGGGATCTCGTGAGGTGGGCCGATCGTGATGCTGTCAAGGCGCACTTCACTACGTTGAGTTGCCGGATCGAAGCGGCGGAGACTATCGATTTCATCGCCGAAGAACTCGATCCGCAGCGGCTGATCATCGGCTGTGGGCCAGAGATCGACAATATCGCCGCGGCGATTCATCTCACCCGGCAGTTCAACCGTCGGCGCGGTTCGATACCCGAGATCGATCAGCCGGCGCAACAGGGATTCCTGATTGAGTTGCTGCCCCCGTCGTAATCGGGTCGAGGCGCGCGCCAACTCATCAGGCGTCATGGTGGGCTGGAGCAGCGCCTTGATCGGGGCGACAATCACCAGCGGGCCGGCGGGCGGCGCACTCAGGGTTTGCAGCACCCGCAGGCGCGCCCCGATCACCGCATCGCCGGCCGACATATGCTCGTAGGGCAGCGAGTCGCTGGCCGGGTAGTACAACACCGCTGTTGGGTCGAGCCATTGGCGCAGATCTTCGGCCAGGCGCAACGCAGCATCGCTGCTGATCGCAATCAGCAACAACGGCTTTTCATGGCGCCGGGCCAGCGCCGCCGTCAGCAACGCCCGAGCGGCCGTCGGCAGCGGCGCAATCGCAAGCTCCGACGGTTGGGCCGCAAGGGCGTTCGCAATCGTGATAAGTTGAGGTTGCGTGGTAAGCTCGGCAACCAGATCCGACAAGGCAGGCATGGCAAAAAAGGCCCGATCAGCGATCGGCCCTGGTAAAACACGTATTCGTGCACCGCTGGTGCGTACCTGTTTGTGTATACCACAGATCGGGGAGTGCGTAAAGTGCCCTGGGTTGGGGAATGGTGTCCGCCGGGTTGCAGGCGAAGCATAAACCCGACGGACACCGAGCTTTCGTGGCTGTTAATTGCGCCAGGTGTCGTTGAAACTCAGTGCGCCGCCCGCGCCGGAGTTGAACGTCCGGTTTGCGCCGCTCTCCCAGACCACGTTGCCGCCGTCCTTCTTGATGTACTTATATTCGACGGCCGTGTTGGTCGGAATGCTGACGGTGCCGCTCCAGATCGGGTAACCGGCCGCCGAGAGTGGGATGGCATTGGCGGTATTCCAATTGCCCAACGCCGGGATATTGCCGACCACATAGACATTCTGGCCCCAGGTGGTGGTTGCGTTGACGTTGAAGCTCGCCGCAACACTGCTCGGCGGTGGGCTACTGAGCTGCGCACCGATGTGGATCGCCAGGGCGGCGTAGGCCGGCACGGTTGCGGTGAACTGGCCGGCGCTGTTGACCGTGATTGTGTCGCCGCTGCATGTGCCGTTCACCAGATCGCCGCTAAACACATTGCAGTACGTCCCGGCGGCCAGGCTGGTCTGAAAGGTGCGGCTCAGGCTGTTGCCCTCGCGGTTGATCACGACATAGCCGGCGTCGCCACGCCCGAAGGCGATCTGGTTATTGCCGTTGCTCCACCAGTCCGAAGTAAAGAAGTTGCCGCTGGTCGCATTACGGAAGCCAACCATATTCGCGATCGGCTGCCAGCGATGCTCGCACTTCCACTCGTCGAAGCAATCCGGCGTGCCGTTCACATAAATACTGTTGGTGTTGCCGTTGGCATCGGAAGGTGGGCCATGGCTGCCGTCGCTAAACGCGTAGCTCGACATTACTTTGGGGTAGCCATAGGGCCAGGCGAGCATAAACACATTCGCCAGATCGTAAAGCGTGCCGTTCTTGTGGGTGATAATCGAGCCGCCACCGCCATGGCCGCGCTGGTTGTCGTGGTTGTCGGTGAAGATCACACCCCGGTCGCTCGGCATAAAGCCCCAGGCGGTGCCGAATTGGCTCAGCCAGCTCAGTTGGCCGTTCAGAAAGACCCGGCTGATCTCGGTGCTATACTGGAACTCGGTCACGTCGCCGTTCTGGAAATATTCATCCTCCTGAACCGGTTCCCCGGCGGCGGCGATCACCTCCTGAAAGATGTAGGGATCGCCGTTCAGGCGTGCGACAATCGCGGCGACATCGTTGGTGTCCATGTGCTTGGCGGCGTCGATACGGAAGCCGGCCACGCCGAGTCCGATCAGATCGTTCATGTAGGCCGCGATCCGATCGCGTACATAGGTCGAGCCGGTGTTGAGATCGGCCAGATTAACCAGTTCGCAATTCTGGACTTCGTAGCGATCGCCGTAGTTTTGAATATCGTTATTGCCGTTGCGCCCGCAGTAGTGGAAATCCCAGGGCGCATAGGTGCCGGGATAGGTATAGTCGGTGTAGGTCGAGCCGGCGATACCGCTGCCGCTGCCCACGCCGGTCATATGATTGATCACGGCATCGACATAAATATCGACGCCGACCGCATTGCAGCGACTGACCATGTTGCTAAATTCGGCCCGCGTGCCGCTGCGGCTTTCGATCTGGTAACTTACCGGCTGATAGCGCTCGTACCACGGCCGTCCCGCCACCACCGCATGTTCGTTCGGCGGCGACACCTGGACAGCGGCGTAGCCCTTCGGCCCAAGGAAATTCTCGCACTCCTGGGCGATGTCGGTCCACTTCCATTCGAACAGATGTACAAAGGCCGTACGGGGGGGATTGCTCTGCGCGGCGGTAGGGCTGGGGCGACCAAGGGAACCGATGCCGGCGAGCACAAACATGACAACCAGAACAAAGCTGAACCGGCGGGATAACGAACGATCGGGCCGTGTCATCGCTGACTCCTCGTGTATCACGATTTCGGCATCTGCCGAACCCAACGCTGGGTGATCGTACGAACGCTCCGGACGTATTCGATTCGATTGCCTGAGGAATTATTGCATTAAAATTAGTTTTTTCTGCAACAAATATACGACCTGAGATCGTGCCATTAAACCAACGTGCGACGCACAATTATGACCGGATCTGCAACACGTTCAATACCCGCTTGGTCACCTCGTCGGGCGAGCCATTTGCGTCGATATGATGCAGTAATTTGCTTTCGGCGTAGAAATCGAGCACCGGCTCGGTTTCTACGCTGTAGACACGCATGCGCTCTTTGATCACTTCAGGCTTGTCATCGTCGCGTTGGGCCAATGTGCCGCCGCTCGCCTTGCAGCGCGCCACCGCTTCGTCGTCGTCGATATGTAAGGTGAACTTATCGCCGCCGCCGACACAGATGCGCCGCCCGCTCAGACGCCGAATCGCCTCATCTGCGTTGAGTTCAAGGGCGATCACTGCATTCAACGGCCGGCGCAGGTCGGCGAGGATGCCGGTAAGGGCCAGGGCCTGCTTCGGACTCCGGGGATAACCGTCGAGTAACACGCCGTTTTCGTCGGGCACTTCGGAAAGCCAATTGCGCATCAGGCGATCCATCAGCCGATCGGGGGCGAAATGCCCCTGATCAAGCAGCGGGCCGATCTCACGGCCGATCGGACTTCCGGCGGCGATCTCTGTTCGCAGGCGTTGGCCCGAGGCGATCACCGTGAGCGGGATGCGCTCAACAAGGTTCGCGGCGATCGTGCTTTTGCCGGAGCCGGGTGGACCGATAAAGACAATGTTCAAGGCTTTTGCCATACACTATTACTCGCTAAGGCGTTCCAATGCCTCGCGGGCGCTCTCATACTCGGGGTCGAATGCGAGAGTCTGTTCGAAAGCCTCGCGGGCTTCAGCGAGACGATTCTGTTCTTCAAGGGTGCGACCAAGGCCATAGTAGGCGCTGGCATACGAATCATCGAGTGCGATTGCGGCGCGGAATGACTCCTCGGCCTCCCCATAGCGCTCCAGATTGAACAGGCTCCATGCCAGGCCATTATACGTCTCATCGTTTTGATCGTCGATCGCAAGCGCCTGCTCGAACCAGTCGATCGACTCGTCGTACACTTCCTGGTACTGTAATATCCAGCCCAATCCACTCATCGCAAAGGCATAATCGGGGTTGATGGCGATCGCGGCCCCGGTAGGCGTCTTCGGCTGCGGCATATGAATCCGCCTTGACATCCGCATCTTCCTGGTTGAAGCCGATAAAGAGCAAGGCTTCGCCAAGGTATGTTTGCACTTCGGCATTCTGATCGTTGCGTTCGAGCGCAGCCTGAAACTGCTCGGCGGCGGTCTCGTAATCGCGTTCGTCGAAGGCCAGTCGTCCAAGGCCGTAATATGCGTCGTAGGCCGAGTCATCGAGTTCAATCGCCGCGTCGAACGCACGCGCCGCAGCGCTGTCATCACCATCGAGGTAGTAACTCCAGCCGATCGCCGATTGGGCATAATCGTAGTCGGGATCGCGCTCCAACGCAGCCTCGAACTGCGCGCGTGCATCGTCGGTAGCGCCGGTGAGGTTGAACAGGTAGCCGAGATTGCTGTGGAACAGGGCAAGGCCGGGCGCAAGATCGATCGCGGCATTGTAACTGGCCTCGCTGGCTTGCAGGTACTCCTGATTGCCGCTCAGCAGGTACTCCTGTGCTTCGGTATACGCCAGCGCATTGGCGGTGAGCGCCTGGAGAACCGGGCTTTCGTCGGCTTGCGCATCGACTGCTTGATCGAGCGACTCAAGGGCCGTATCCATCAGCGCCACGTCGTTGCGGCTGTTTGCCTGGGCGGACAGGGCGCTTGAACGGACGGCATGGCCAATGGCGAGTGCGGGGTCGCGCTCGATCGCGGCGTCGGCCGCCTCAAGTGCGGCAGGATAGTTCCCCTGCGAGATCAGGGTATCGGCTCGCAAGGCATAACCAAGGGCTGCGGCGCTGCCGTTATCGTCGGCGGCAGCGATCAGTGCATCGGCCCGTTCGAGCGCCGGGTTCAAATCGCTGCGCAGGTTGCTGATCAGGGCCAGCTTTGCGAGTGCGGCCAGATCGTCGTCTTCGGCGGCAAGGATGCTCTGTGCCGTCTGTTCGGCGGCGGCCAACTGGCTCGAACTCATCAACTGTGGATCGCCGCTGCGGATCAGGGCTTCGATACCACTGTCGTTTGCGACCGGCGGAACATCGCCTGTGCCGCGCCCGATCAGCATCAGCCCGCCGATCACGGCCAGCAGCAGCACCAGGGCGCCGGTGCCGAGGCCGATCCACAGCCCGGTTCGTGATCGCGGTTGGGCCGGCAGCGGTGGTGCGACCGGTGTTTGCGGCAAGGACGGGATCGCGCCGAATTGTGGTTGCGGGTTGGCGATACGGGTGGCGGGCGGCGCAACCTGTGGCGTTGCCGGGCGCACATACGGCGCCGGGGTTGGTGTGGCCGGCAGCGTTGGCAACGGGGTAACGTGCGGCGCTAGCGGCGGTGGTGTCGGCGTTGCAACAACCGTTGCCCCGATTGCGGGCGTACCGGCCGCCGGGCTAAGCGGGCGTTGAGCCTGCGACGCGCTGATACCGGCCGCCCGGCGCAGCGTCTCGATCATGTCGGCGGCGCTTGCAAAGCGAGCCTCGGGTTTGCGCGCCAGTGCCCGCATAACCACATCTTCGGCGGCAGGAATGAGATCACCGCGCACATCGCGGGGCGGCGTCGGCGCTTGCAAGAGCCGCGCCGCGAGCATGCCCATCGGCGTATCGGCCTGAAACGGGAACACGCCGGTCAGCATCTCATACAGCACCACACCAAGGGCGTAGATGTCGGTTGCCGGGCCGACATTCGGCAAGCCCTGTGCCTGTTCCGGCGACATATACTCCGGCGTGCCCATCACCGTGCCGGCCATCGTCAGCCCGCCGGTATTGGCGGCCGCGCCGCGCGCAAGCCCGAAGTCGGTCAGATAGATCCAGCCCTCAGCGGTGATCATCATATTCGAGGGCTTGATGTCGCGATGGATGACCCCCTGGCGGTGGGCGTAGTCGAGGGCGGCGCCGACCTGGGCCAGGATCTGGGCACTCCGCGCAACCGTGAGCGGGCCTTCGCGCTCCAACAGTTCCTTCAGCGTGCCGCCCTGGATGAACTTCATCGCAATATAATGCAGCCCATTGGCCTCGCCGATCTCGTAGATCGGCACGATATGTGGATGTTCCAGCCGGGCGACGCTGCGCGCTTCCTGGCGAAAGCGAGCCACATAACTGGCATCGTGGGTGAGGGCCGGCGGCAGAACTTTGAGCGCAACTTCGCGATCAAGATCGGCCTGACGCGCGCGATACACCACCGCCATGCCGCCGCGTCCCAACTCCGACAAGATCTCAAAGCGGCCCAGACTGGTGCCGACAAGATTCAGCTCGCTCATCTCAATCACTCCGCTGGCTGAGGCTGTGGGTGTCGTAGCTGTGGATCAGCCGCCCGATCATACCCGATGATCATGCCGGGCGTCAAAATCCGCTACTAGTCAAAACGCATGGTTGGGGTCGAATGTTCCACCAGAGCGAAGTAGTGCCGGATTCGAGCGATAATGCTGCTCGAATCCGGCACCACATGTTGCGATCATGGTTGGAGCAGGATCAGTCAGAGTTTGCCGCTGTAGGTATACGAACTTACCACATTGCCGTCTTTGTCGCTCAGGGTGCCGGTATCTCCGCTGTTGTTCCAGATCGCGCCGCGATTATGCCAGTACAGATTGACCGCGTCATTGTTGCCGCGCTTCGACCAGAGTTTCACTTCGGCGCCGGGCGCCAACACAAACGGCGGGAAGGTATAACTGTGTTTCTTGTTGCCGTCGTCCAGTTGCCAGCCGTTCAAATCGACGCTTTCGTCGCCGCTGTTGTGAATAAGCACATACTCGCCGGCCAGATCGTTTCCGGGTGGATCGTACTCAATATGGCTGATCGTCACGCCTTTTTTGACCCCCGGGATAACCGAGGGTGTTGGCGGCGGTGCTTCGGCGATATCGATCGGCACCCGTGTCGCAACCGCCGAGGGCATCGACGGGGTTGCGCCCAGGGTCACGATACCGGCGGTCGTGGCTGCTGATGCGGTCTCGACCGCAGTTTCAACGGCAATGGTTTGCGTCCGCGGCGGTGCTGCGGTACTTTCGTCGTTCGCCCAGCGTTCGATCTCGGTGCCGGCGATCTCGGCGAATTCGCCCGGCAGCCGCACGAACCCGTAGCTCAGTTCGCGCAGCGCATTGTCCATATGCTTGCGACTCTGGGGCGGTAACAACCCAACGGCAGACGAATCAATCCGTAGCCGATGCGTCCCACTGCCAGTGCGATCTCCTCTGCCGTATCGACCAGGATCCCATTGCGGCGCGGTGTTTCATGATCTGACATCGTGTTTCTCCTGGGCGAAGTATCATACTTCGCCCTTACTGCAGGCCCGTCACCAGGCCCGAGTACTTATCGACCAGCACTTTGGCCTGTTCCTCCGAACAGCCTTCGGCGATCACCTGAAACAGCGGCTTGTCGGGGTCGGGCAGGATCAGCACCCATTCGCTGCCGAGATCGATCTTGATCCCATCGACCTGAGCGCCGTTGCGTTGCTGGTATTGCTGGTTGAGGATACGCATCACCTTGCCTTTGCTCTCCCAGCGACAGGGGATCATCGCCTGCGAGATATAGTAATGCGGCAGGTCGTCGATTACGGCACTCAGCCGCGCACCGCTCAACGTCAGCAGTTCCATCAGCCTGGCGATCGCGAACATGCCGTCGGCGGTAGGATAAAAGGCGGGGAAAATGTAGTGGCCGGTGCCGTCGCCCAGCAGCAGCATATCGCGTTGTTGGGTGGCGACCTGCATAAGCGCGCCGAGATTCGCCTTGGTGCGGATGATCGTGCCGCCATAGCGCTCGGCGATTGTCTCGAAGGCGCGCGGCGCCGTCACCGGTACCGCCACCATCCCGCCGCCGTTGATCCGCAGTGCCAGGGCGGTCAGGGCGGCCAGAGCCTGCATAGGCGGGATACGCCGGCCCTTGTCGTCCACCAGGAACAACTTCTCACCGCCGCTATCAAGCCGTGCGCCCAATTGCGCCCCCACCACCGGCGTAATCTGGGTCAGCCGCTGCATGGCCGCCTCGAACTGCGCGATCGTCTGCACCACCGCATTTTCATCCACATTGACATTCAATTCGACCGCATCACAATGCAGATCGCGCAGGATCGCCGAGAGGATGCCGCCCGCCGACGAGTTGGCATAATCGACCACCAGGTGAAAGCCGCGCCCGATCTCCTTGCGGGCATCGGCGCGCATCGCCGCCAGAAAGGCCTGGCTGTACGACTGAGCCACCCGCTCGCCGTAGGAAATTCGGCCGATCTCCTCCAGATAGGCCCGTCGATAATCCTCGCGGAAGTAGGTACTCTCGATTTTGCGTTCGGCGGCGCTACCGACATCCAGCCCGGCCTCGTCGAAGAATTTGATCTCGGCCACGCGATTGTCGAGCGGCGAAAGCCGGACGTGGATACCGCCGGCGGCCTGGATCGCCTGGGTAAGTAGCGGGCCACCGGGATCGGCACATTTTGTAAATCCAGCACATGCACGCCGGCCGAGGGCAGGCCGGCCACGATCGCCCGCTTGAGCATCCGCGGCGTATAGTGGGCGTCGCGGTTGATCGTCACCACCGAGGCCCGCGGCAAAGTTGCGCCATAGGCGGCGCCCAACCGCGCACACATCTCCGGCGTGATCTCGATATTCACCAGCCCGGTGATCCCATAGCGCCCGAACAGCACCCGCCGGCCCTGGCTGCCCCAGATGATACTTGACGTAACGGTGGCGCCTTCGTCAACCTCTTTGCTCGGCCAGATCTTGACATTCGGCTGGATCACCGCGCCGGCGCCGATCTGCACGCCATCGCCAACCACCACACCCTCGAAGAGCATGGCCCGCGAGCGAATATTCGATTGGCGCAGCACAATCGCGCCGCGCAGTTCGGCGCGCTCGCCGATGTACGAATTGCGCCAGATAATCGAGCGGTCGATATTGGCCCGTGTATCGACAATCGTGTAGTCGCGGATCACCGAGGGGCCGTGGATGATCACGCCGCCTTTGATCTTCGCGCCGTGGCCCAGATAGATCGGCCCGTGCAACTGGGCATCGGGCGCGATCTCGGCATCGCCGTCCACCCAGACATCGCCGCCGATATGGTGGCCGACACGCGGCAGATTGACCTTGCCCGACAGATAATCGCCGCAGGCCCGCATATACTCCTCGATCGTGCCGACATCGGTCCAGTAGCCGCTGGCGATATAGCCCTGCATCTTGTCGCCGCGATTGAGCATCCGCGGAAAAATATCCTTCGACCAGTCGGTATTCTTGCCGCGCTCGATATACGTGAGCACCTGCGGCTCAAGGACATAAATGCCGGTGTTGACCGTATCGGAGATCACCTCGCCCCAGCTTGGCTTCTCTAAAAACTGGCGGATATTGCCTTCCT
The DNA here is from genome assembly GCA_012032775.1 of Oscillochloris sp. Classification (GTDB taxonomy): domain Bacteria; phylum Chloroflexota; class Chloroflexia; order Chloroflexales; family Chloroflexaceae; genus JAAUQO01. The sequence goes on from JAAUQO010000170.1 coordinate 12,884, forward strand.
CGTCGGTGATGATCACGCCGTACTCAAGGGGATTCGCCACCCTGGTGAGCGTGATTGTGGCCAGCGAACCGGTGCTCTGGTGGTGGGCGATAATCTGGCCGAGGTTAAAATCGGTCAGCGCATCGCCGGAGATCACCAGAAACGGCTCATTCAACAGGTGTTCGGCGTTCTTAACGCTGCCGGCGGTGCCGAGCGGCACTTCTTCCAACGAATAGGTGATACTGACCCCGTAGGCACTGCCGTCGCCATAGTAATCCTGGATGGCGTTGGCCAGATACTGCACCGTAATAATAATATCGGTGATGCCGTGGATCTTGAGCAGTTCGATGATATGCTGAATCACCGGCCGATCGACCAGGGAGACCATCGGCTTGGGTCGGTTGATGGTGAGCGGCCTGAGGCGTGTACCTTCGCCGCCGGCCATTACCACAGCTTTCATGGCAATCTCCCTCTCGAGTCCGCCGGCCGCGACGCCGGGCGCGGCGGGACGGCGGTGTGGGCGATACCTGATGGCGTG
>JAAUQO010000171.1 GCA_012032775.1 Oscillochloris sp.
ACTGAGCTACCGCGCCGGCGAACTCGTCCAGGTGCGCGGGCAGGTGCGACGCCGGGCAACCGGTGGTGATCTTATTTTGCCGCCGGCGGTACCACATGTCGCCTGCAACTCACGGCCGATCGCGGGCCGGCGCCGGCGGCGCCACTCAGTAGTGCCTGCCGCATCAATTCCAATGGCGACCTTAGCGCCGAACTGCGCTTGAGCACGGTTATCGAGCCGGGCAATTATGCCATTCGCATCCAGATCGCCGATGTCACCACGGTACTGCCGTTGCGCGTCACCAATCCTGATGATGCAACTCGATTGACGATCGCCCGCAACAACGCCGCGCTAAATCTGCGTGCCGAAGCCAACGGATCGGCGTTGGCCGATGTAGAGGTGGATTGGAGTCTGCGCCTGGAGCCGGTTGCAATTCCGGCTGAACTGCACGAGTTCAGTTTCAACCCGCAGCCCGAACCACAGGTACTTAGCGGCAGCGCTCGCACCAATGCCGAGGGCCGCCTGGAAATTCCGTTGCCGCAAGCGGATCCGCCCGGTTTGCGTTACCGTTTCAGCGCCGAAATCAACACCCTCGATGGACGTAACGCATCCGCCGACGCGATCGGATTGCTCGCGCCAACCGCCGTCACCCTCGGTTTGCATCTGCCGCAACGGATTGTGCTCACCGACGAACGCGCGACGGTCGAACTTGCCAGCATCGCCACAACCGGCGAGGCGGAGCGCGGTCAGTCCATCACGATTGAGGTATTTCCCAGTGCGGCAAGCGACGGTGCCCCGTTGCTGGTGCGCCGCACCGTAAGCGACAGCCGGGGGCGCGCCGCAGTACAACTTGTTCCGCTACGGCCCGGCGCGTACATTGTGCGGGCCGAAGCCAGTGACGCAACCACCGAAACAACGCTCTATGTCGCCGGCAACGCCTACGCCGGCTGGACAAATGCACCCGGCGAGGTCGCGATTATCACCGACCGTACCGTCTATCAGCCGGGCGATGTTGCGCGCTTGCTCGTCACCTCGCCGTTCACCACAGCCACCCTGCTGCTCACTCAGGAACGCGACGATCTGCGCGATTATGCGGTGTTGCCGCTTCAGGCCGGTCGCCTGATCACACTTACCGTCACGCCCGATATGGCGCCGGCGATCAGCCTCGGCGCACTACTCGCCGGCGACGAATTGCGGGTCGGCGCCACGGAATTGCGGGTCGGCACGGAAACACCGGTTCTCACACTCACGGTTGCCGCCGACCGGCCGACGTATCTGCCGGAAGCAACCGCTGCCCTAACCGTCACCATCAACGATGATCAAGGCCCGGCGGCGGCCGACCTGTTGCTGTCAATCAGTCCCGATGATGGGTTGGCCGACGCTGTTGATCCGGCCCGGCGGGCGTTTGCACCGCCGGCACCCGCCGGACTAAGTGTCGCCTTGCCGGGGGCACCGTTAGCGCCGCTGAGTCCACCTGTGCCGCCGGCTGTCATTCCCGGCGCATTGGTGCCGCTGCGCGCCGGCGCGGGCGCCCTCGGAACCTTTACCGCACGGGTTGAACTTCCCGATCAACCGGGCCGCTGGCGAATCAGCGCCTATGCCTTCGATAACGGTGGGCTTATTGCCCTTGATACAACCGTCATCACCACCGAACTGCCGTTGGAGGTCGAGCCGTTTGCAGCGCCGGTCATCCGCCCCGACGATCGTGCCGGCGCGGGCCTGATCCTGCGTAGTACCAGCGCAACCACCAGCACGGTGCGGATCGATGTCATCGCCGATCAGGCGCTCATCGACCGGCGCACGCTCCTGAACCGCACAGTTGTCCTGGCGCCCGGCGCCGAACAACGTCTGACCTGGATGATCAGCGATGCTGAAGGCCCGCAGGCAACCCTGCGCATACAGGTTGCCGCCGGCGACTACCGCACCGAACGCAGCCTGTCGATCCTGGTGGCCGGCGCCGCCGATCCAGTGGCCTTCGCCGAGCGAACTGCCTCCGATGTCGCCGGGTTGCGCCTGAGCGAATGGATCAGTGCCGGCGCCGAACTAGAGATTCAGATAGCTCCGAACCTGCGTGCCGCGCTCGCCGATTCCGTATCCGCCGAGCGATCAGAGAACCGGATCACGGATCGGGCTGCGCATTTGTTGATCGCCACGCAGCTGGGCAGCAGCGGCGATACCGCCGTGCGTGAACGCTGGCGACTTGAGGCGTTGCAGGCGTGGAACGAACTAACTGCCGGCCAGAATAGCGACGGTGGCTGGGGATGGTGGCCCGGCAGCCCATCATCGCCGTTTATCAGCGCCTTCGCCGTCGAAGCGCAAGCGGCAGGCGGGCGTTTCCTCGGCAGCGAACGCAGCACCAGCCTGCGCGCCCTCGCCTACCTTGAGCGGGTCGCACCACAGGCCGAACCAAACCTGCGCGCCTACATTGCATATGTGCTCCGGCAAGCCGGCCGGCCAAGTAACGATCTATTGTTCGAACTGCCGATCGACGAACTCAACCGGGCCGGGTTGGCCTTCGCCGCACTCAGCCTGAGCGATGCCGAAGCCGAAACCGCCCTTGATCGTCTGCTCGCCCTGGTCGATCGGGCAAGTGCCGACACGCCGCCGCTTGCCGGCTTGCCTCGCGATCAACTCAGCAGCGCCGCCGCGACGGTGCAGGCACTTCAGGCCCGGCGCCCCGGCACTCCGGCGCTTGAACTGAACCGCGAGCGGATTCGCGCATCATGGGGCGTCGCCGGCTGGTCTTCGGCCTATGCCGCCGCCCGTGTCGCAATGGCATTGCAGCCCGTAAGTGTCCCGACTCCGCCGCCAATTCAGCAAATCACCCTCGGCGATCAAATCATTGCTGCCGGGCCGGTCACCACGACACTCCGGTTCACAATCCCGGCCGCTGCCGCCAACACACTGAATATCGCAACTCCGCCGAACAGCGAACCCTTGATCGCCGTCCGCACGCCGGAAACCCCACCTGAAGACAGCACGCCGCTGCTGGTTGATTTGATCGCTGCGAACGGCGAAACGCTTGATCCCGCTCGCCTGCGTAACGGCGACAGCCTGACTATGTCGTTACTTTTGATTGTGACCGAACCAATTCTGGGGGCCGAGCTGGAGATCGCGCTGCCCGCCGCCTTTGAATTGCTGCCCACAAGTGTGCCGACACCGTTCGATCACCTCGGCGAGCGCCGCGATCAACGCATTGTTCGGCTCACTGCCGCAACCCTAATGCCCGGCGTTTATCGGGTGCAATTGCCGCTGCACATTATCAGCTTCGGTCGCTTCAATGCCCCGCCGCCTCGCCTGCAATCGCAGTACGACAACAAACGTCCGCAATATGCCCGCCAACCACTCGTTATTCGAGTGCAGCCCTAAGTTCCACCTATCGGCGTCATATCAGCCAGAGCATCCACGAGGAAACCCTTGTCCAGTCGCCATCAACCCGTAGCCCACACGGCACTCTTCTTTCTGCGCGGTAGTCTGATCTTGATGATCGCCTCGCTGTTGAGCACCGCCTATCCGATTACACCGGTCGGCGCCGAACGCAGCTTCAGTATTCGCGAACCGATCGCCGCGCCGTCATTCGGGATCAATTCACACCTCGCAACCCGTCACCCCGATCCAACATCAATGGATGTGCCGGCTGCCGCACTCAGCGATCTTGGTGTGCAATGGGTGCGTGAAGACTTTCACTGGCACCGGCTCCAACCCCGCCCCGGCGTCTGGGATTGGACCTTCACCGACGCAGCGATGCGCGCCATTCTTAACCGCGATATCCAGGTACTTGGTGTGCTCGGCCCTTCCGTCGGCTGGGCCACCGCCGAACCCGGCGACATTCCCAACGATGTGTCGTACTACGCACCCGACCCCGATGCCTATGTCGAGTATGTGCGCGGCGTCGTCACCCGCTATCGACGTTATGTCAAACATTGGGAGATCTGGAACGAGCCGGATCATCCGATCTTCTGGCGCCCGGCGCCCGATCCGGTCGCCTACACCGATCTGCTGATTCGCGCCGCTGCTGCGATCCGCGAGGTCGATCCTGAAGCCACGGTGTTGATCGGCGGAATCAATCCCTTCGACACCACCTTTCTGCGTACCGTCGCCGAACGCGGCGGTTGGAACAGCTTCGATATTCTCGCCATCCATCCCTATGTCGATCCCTATAGTCCCGAAGACGGCAACCTCATCTCCGCCACCGACGGTGTGCGCGCCCTCGGCGAACAGTTCGGCCCCAAGCCGATCTGGGTGACTGAGTTGGGTTGGTCGAGTGGGCCCGGTGATCGCGATGCAACCGGGCTAACCGATGAAGAAGAGCAGGCCAGCTATCTGGTGCGCGCCATGCTCACACTCTGGCAAGCCGGTGTCGAGCAGATCTTCTGGTACACGCTCAAAGATGATCCCGGCAATCCCTACGGATTGGTGCGCTTCGGCGCCGGTCGCACCGACTACAGCCAGATCAAACCGGCTTACACCGCCCTGCGCACACTGAACCGTCAGATCGCCGGCGTCACCTTTGTCGAGCGCCGCGATCTGTTCGAGCAACAGCAACTCGACGGCTTCGAGTCGGTGGCAGGTTGGCGCCGCGTGAGCCAACCCAACGGCACCCTTCGCAACTCCGACCGTGTCTACAGCGGCCGGGCGAGCGCCGAGCTAAGCTACAACTTCACCACCCGCGAGAACGATTATGTCGCGTTCGAACGAAACCAGCCGATCAGCTTGCCGGGATCGCCGTATGCGGTCGGGATGTGGGTATACGGCGACGGCAGCACCCATGGCGTCAAAGTCTGGCTGCGCGACGCCGAAAATGAGGTATTGCAATTCATGCTCGGCGCGGTCGGGCCAAAGGGCTGGCACTTCCTGAGCGCGCCGATCGGCGCCGAAGTCGAAGCAGGGAATCGGATCAGCGGCAATGGGAATGGGCGGGTCGATTTCCCGGCCACCCTGGAGGGGATCGTACTCGACGACATGATCGACCGCTATACCGGCAGCGGCACGATCTATCTGGATGAACTCATGGCGATTAGCGGGCCGGAACTCTACAACTTGCGGCTCCAACGCGGCGGCGAATCACTCGACATCCTCTGGTCGCCGCCGGGAGTGCGCGTGCGCCTGAACACACAATCAGCCCAGGGCCGGTTGATCGAGCGTGATGGCGCCGAGCAGATCATCAACGCCCAGAACGGCCAGATCCGCGTGGCCCTCGGCCCGGCGCCACGCTATCTATGGCATCGTAGATAAAAACGGGGCGGGGTAGAGATGCAAGATCTTGCACCACTACCCCGCCCCACCAGGCATGCCTCGCGTCCACACGCAATACCTTGCGTTGCTACTTACGCTCCTGCCGCGGGCTTATCCACGGCACGTCATTCCATCCGGCCCGAGCATTGGCAACCCGCGCCATCACGAACAGCAGATCGGAAAGCCGGTTGAGGTATGTCAGTGCTTGCTCGTTGATCTCCTCTTCATGTGCCAAACTAACAACCCAACGCTCGGCGCGCCGGCAGATGGTTCGCGCCAGGTGCAACTGCGCCGCCGCCGCTGTCCCGCCGGGCAAAATAAACTGGCGCAACGGCTCCAATTCACTCTCGAAACGATCGATCAACTCCTCAAGCCCTTGCACATCGTCGCCACTTACCCGCGGAATATGCGCCGACTCGCCGGGAGTCGCCAGATCTGCACCGACCACAAACAACTGCGACTGAATCTCATTCAACAGTGCGTCGAGCGCCGGATCAAGTGCACTGCTGCGCGCCACACCGATCGCCGCATTACACTCGTCAACCGTGCCATAGGCATGAACGCGCAACGAATCCTTCGGCACCCGTTGCCCACCGAACAGACCCGTCTCGCCGGAATCACCGGTTCGCGTATAAATCTTCATCGGATACACCTTTTCCGAATGCTGCATTTCTGTTAATTGAACGCCGGAACACCCATATGCGCCGCCATCTGCGCGGCAACCACTCGCAAATCGGATCCTGATGCCGGTTCGCCGATCAAACGATACTCGCCACGCTCCACCATCAGCAAACGTCGCCGGCCGCGTCACATAACTAATCCCTTCGCCCTGCAATACGTCACCAAGCGTTTCCATCAGTGCGAAGAGCGCCGGCAATTGGCGCACGAGCGCATCATCCATGCCCAATGCGCCCAAAACTCGGCCATCGCGGCTTACCAATGCCAGGCCGCCAAGTTCGGCACATTCGGCATGCAGCGCTTCCAATTGCGCCCGTGAAGGATACTCCGGCAACTCGGGCAAGGCAAGTTCAAGCTCGTCACGCCGGCGGCCGCTTCCAGCAGCAACTCTTCCCAGCTCGCCGTCATATCGGGCGCCGCACTATCATCAAGCGGTACCACCTGAAAACGCCCGCTATCCCAGATTGCCAGGCGAAATAATGCTTCTTCGCCGGAAAGCTCATCGCAGGTTGCAGCAACGATCATACCCTCAAGTAATTGTACTGTCGCTTCGCTGTTACCGCGCCAGGCTTTAATCTGCACCGAACGCTGTTCCTGCCCCAGCATCTGGAGCAGACTTGCCGGGCTTAGCATCGCAAAATCGCCGCCGAGGAACATAGCCCACCCCTTGCTAACGGATCGCCGTTCGCACCTGCGCTACCACCGCATTCATCGCCGACTTCAATGTATCGAATACCCCGGCACCGGTTAACGCCGATGACTCGAAGCATGGCCGATTGCCGATATCCAACTGCCGTTTCAACTCGGCCGCCGGAATGGTATGCGGCAGATCACGCTTGTTCAACTGCACAATAATTGGAAAATTGGTAATATTGTGGCCCAACTCGATCAAGTGCTGCTCCATGGTGTACCACGACTCCTGGTTCTCGGCTAACCGGCCGGCCTGCGAGTCGACCACAAAAACGACACCATCGGTGCCTTGCAAAATCAGGCGCCGACTGGCGGCGTAGTACACCTGCCCAGGAACGGTATAGAGCTTAAATTTAGGCTTCAGATTCGCTACTTTGCCCATCTCGAGTTGTAAGAAATCGAACAGCAGGGTGCGCTCCTGCTGGGTTTTCAACGAGATCAGCCGCCCGCGTAAGTTCGCCGGCGTGCGAGCGTGGATATACTGCAAGTTGGTGGTTTTGCCGCTGAGTGCCGGTCCGTAATAAACCAGCTTGAGATTGAGCTCACCAAGCGCCCAGTTAATAAACATCGCGCGCCCCTAGCAGTGTGTCGAGCTATGTCATAGAACGGCGCTCGAAACGAAAAGAACGGTACCGATGAGCACAAACGGCCGGATTACCAGATCGAGTCCAGCTGTGCTGCGAAATTCTGTTCGAAATCTTCGCTGACGGCAGGCGGCGGCGGGGTCATCGCAGCTGAGCCGACGACGCTAAGGATGCGATCACTGGTGCGTTTGAGCGCCAGGCGCGACCAACCGAGCGGCACATCCTTCGCCATTGCCAGTAACAACAGCAACCCTTCGCCCACGCGTCCGATCAAAATCGTCAGATCATCATGTTCCTGAACGATCAGGTTACAGGCCCGCCGTCCGCCGAGCATTCGCCCAACTTCCAGCGTCGCCATCAGATCACCGGCCGCCAGGGCCGCAATACTCGCCGTGTCCGTACCACCGCGCGGCTCCCAACTTACAATATCCTGGCCACTCATATCGGCCAGTAATGCACAACGTACATCGGCCTGCTGCCCCAACTGAGCCAGGGTGTTACGGATCTCGGTAAGTTGTTGTACTGAAAGCACCAGCTGAGACTGCGCCATAAAGCCCTCCTCACGCAACCTGCTCCAGCTCACTGCCGAACAGCCGGTCGAACTCATTATTCAACGATTCACTCAATGTTTCACTTAACATCGCGTCCATCGACTTCTCAACAAGATGCATTTTGCGCAGTTGCTCTGCCGCTCGTTTCATCAATAGCCAGACCATGCCCAGCCGCGGTTGCGCCAGATTCTTATCGAACATCAATGCAATCAAGCGATCAGTGCCGACATTGGTCGAGTAGACATCGTAGCGTTCGCCCTCATGCACACTCAGGTGGAGTGTCTCGCGATCCCGCAGCACCTTTGCCATCTCGATCGAGTTGACGAATGTCCCGGTAATGAGTGATGTTAACGCCGGTACATCGACATCGGTGGCATCGCCGCGTTGGGCGACAATATTCCCGACGTTATCGGCAAAAAGCACCAGTTCGGCCCGCGCCTGCCGCCGGGTCACATCGAGCACCATCTGCAGATCGGCGATGGTTGCCGGAGGGTGCTCGTTCACCGGTTCCGGCTCGGGCGCTGTGTGATGCGCGGCAGCCAGGCCTAATGAGCGGGCCACGGTCGGCACGAGTTTCGTATCGGCGTCAGCAGCCAAAATAAGAAATGTTGTGAGTTGCTGAGCCGCAATCACCTCAGCCTGTTGCGCGCCGAAGTCGATCAAGATAATACGAATATCGGGATACAGTTCGCGCAGATGTGTCACCAACTGCAAGTACGCACCACCAACCCGCAATGTCGCGATCAGCAAATGATGAGGTTGACGAGTTGCCTGTAATTGAGCAGCAGCCGATGAGCCGGTCGCATTGATTTTGTAGGAAACACCGACGGCGGGAGGGGCGGCAACAAGCATTTCGGCATAGCCCCGCCGCGCTCTCGCGTCTTCGTCTACAATTAGGATACGGTATTCCAAAAGTTGCCCCCGACATCATCGTGATACGCCGATCTCGCGGTAACCCAACTACGCCGCCCCTCCTGCGTCGTACCGGCGTTATTCGCAAGGGATCTTGAATGAGAACGCACACCCTTCGCCAGGCGCGCCACTGGCCCAGATATGGCCGCCATGCTGCTCAATCACCGCTTTGGCGATCGTCAGGCCCAGGCCGCGGCCGGCAACTCCGAGCGACTCCGTACTTGCTGCGCGGAAAAACGGATCGAAGGCTTGCGCCAACTCTTCCGGCTCCAACCCGGGGCCATTATCCTGTACCGATACGACCACATCTTGCTCGGATTGGCAGACTGATACTTTAATCTGGGCGCGCCGGGCTGTACTTGATCGCATTGTCGATCAGCGCCGCCACTGCGCGGCCCAGACCTTCTTCCGAGCCGGCAACGCGTGCCAGGCCGGACTGGATTTCGGTGGTAACATGCTGGCCGCGCCGCCCGAATTCGGCGTACTGTGTTCCAACAGCCGCCTCAACCAACAGATCGATCCGCAACGGTACTCGGGCTTCGGTCGCCTGCAACCGAATCTGGCCCAGCGCCAGCAGATCATTCACCAGCATAGTGAGTTCGCTGTTCAGGCGCACTACCTGACCAATCAGCCGTGATTGTTGCTCGTTCAGGTTGCCGGCCGCCGGCACCTGGGTGATCAATTCACGCAGTTCGCGCAGCGGCACGCGAATAATATTCGAAAAGTTGCTCAGGAAGCTTTCGTTCCGCTCGCCATCGCTGACAACCGGCAACTCCGAGTTTGCCACCACCTCAGGCACCGCCGGACGGGTCGCGTCGGTATGCAGCACAAAGGCCCACATGCCGCCTTCCAGACTGACAACCTCAACCACCGCTCGTTGTCCGGTAGGCAATTCCACCTCACGCGGGCCGTCGAGGTCGCCGGTGATCGCATCGGTGAACAACGGCGCCAGACATAAGGCACCGCTTTCAACCAGCGAACGACTGCGGGCATCGGCGTTGAGGCCGAACATGCGCATTCCAGTGTTGCTGAAGGCCACCAGCCGGCCCTGTGGATTGACCACCACAACCCCATCGCTGAGATGCGACAGCAGCGAACTGAGATCGGAGGCAGTATGCTCACCGCCGCGACTGATCGCCATGGTGCGCTGTGCAAGGCTGGATGCAGGTCGCCGGATCGGTTGCGCCATTGCGGGCGGTGTCACCGGCTCAGCAACCGCAGGGGCCGCCGCAGGAACCGCCGGCAGGCTGGGATTGGTCGCCGCCGGCGTAAAATTCGGCGCTGAAGGCAGCGCCGCCGGCCGACCGCGACTGAGTCGTGCCGCCAGACTCAGCCCCTTCGAGGGCGCACTGCCGGTCGCCTCATCGCCATCATACGAATCAGCGGGCGGCGGCAGCACCGGAACCTGGGACTGGCTAATCGTTGCACCAAGCAAGCTGCTCAAACCATTCAAAAGCGCACGGGCATGGGCCGTCAGCGGACGTTCACCGGTCGCCAATAGCATCTCGACAACCCGCTCCTGAAACACGATCGGCACTGCCGTAAGGGCCAGGCCGCGCACCCAGGCGCCAAGCTCGCCGCCAAGGGCAGCGCTATCAGCGCTGGTCATGCTGACAATTCGCTGCGTGCGGGCCATTGCGCCAAGGGCCGGCGGCAAATTGTTGAACAGCGTACCGGCAACCGAACCATCGCTCATCAGAATACTCAACGAGCGCAACTCATCGTCGATTGGCCCGGCCAGCGCCCGGGTAACACCGCACTCAGACAATAATTGGCGCAGCGCAGGCAGTTGCAGGATTTGTGCGGGCGCCGCACCCCGTATGGTAACAGCTAGATCCAGCCAGCGCCGCTCCTGCTCCATCAGCGCGCCAAGATTGGCGCCGGCGAAGGTCGGATCGGCAACCAGACAATCGGCGATCACGGCCACAAACGCCCGTTGCGCTTCCGGATCACAGATTGCATCCAGGCTATAGTTCTGATCACTGAATTGCGAGAGCACCAGCGCCGCACGATCCACCAGATCGGGATCGCTGAAAAGCCGCGTGTAAAATCCATCAACGCCCTCGACCGCCATCACCGCAACCACGCCCTGCGGCCCGGCGATCACCAGAAATGGGTCATCGCCAAGATCGCCTTCGAGCGAGAACACATTCGGTTCATAACGACGATTCGCGGCTGCACCGCTCAGCGCACCGCCAAGAAAACAGATCGCGCGTACGTCTTGCGGCCGAATCTGCAATAACAACATCCCCAGACGCGCAAACTGATCCCTCGACAGAACACACGGGGAGTCGGCCACAGAGACGCCAATCAGGTTCGGGAGCGTTAGTGTCGAGCTTGAAAACGGCTTTACCATCGTGGCGTTCCTCTACAGCGCGCGTTGCGCCGCGCCGATCATCTCGCGTGCGGCGCTCGCGGCATATTGCGGCAAATGTCGCTCAACCGCCTGCGTCAGGAACACGAAGCTCTGGCGCAAGGGTGTATCGGGCAAGCCCTGAGATGAAAAGTAGTGCTGCATCCAGCGCGCATAATTGACCAGGCCGGTGGAACTACCGGCGGCCATACTGTCGTTCAGGTAAGCCAGGTACCAGCCGACTTCCATCGCCGCCTGATCCGGTTGCGGCGCCAACCCGGCCACTGAAAGCTGCTCGGCTACCTCGCCGACGATACCATCCTGAGCCGTCAGCAGCGCGTTACAGGCTTCGTTGTCGTACATCAGATAACCGGCCGCCTTCTCAAACACTCCCTGCAACGCAGCGGATGGCGCCGGCTCCAACAATTGCTCGGCGGATTGCGTACCCAACCAGAGCAACTGTTGCACATGAATACTCGACAGCCCGCGTTTCAAACAGGCGTCACGGTGCATACGAGCGTGCTTGCCCAACATATCGGGGTTCTGAGCGCCCACGGAATCAATGGCAAAATCGATCAGAAACCAGTTATCGCGCAACGCCAGATCGCGTCCATCAGGGCCGTAAGCTGCCTGCCAATGCCAGGCGCCGTCGTAGGTCGCATTCGTCAACTCAGTCGCCAACTGATCGTGGGCAGCCGAAATCGCGCGGGTATCAGCCGTAGGATATTCCAGCGCCATCATCGCCGATTGCAGATAGTCGTACACCGTGGCATGCGTCTCTGCCGACAGAAGCGCACTGATCGCGGCCCATTTGTAGCCGAAAATCTCACGGACGTGTCCAGTCGAGCAGCCGAAACCGATGATCTGTGAGCGTCGCCAACGCACATGATCGTCGATGATCATCGGCGAGCGGTAACGTACCGCTTTCGCCAACGCAGCCATATTTAGATCGATATCCAGCGACAGGCGTTCGCGAAAACCAGGTCCGAACCGCTCGATCCAAAATGGATTCTGCAGAGCTATCGTCACCGCCTGATCGACAATTTGCGAACGGTAGGTATCGAGGAGCTTTGCAGTTGTCAGATGATCCATTCTTGCCACCCGTGAATTGTAACGGCAGACACGCGCTTACTTCTTGAACTGAGCAGCCATATCACGCACAATCTGGCGGACATCGCCTTCCAGGAATTGGCCTTGAATACGACCGCGCAAATCGGGTCGCTCGAAAAAGGCCATTCCGCCGAAGATGAAATGCGGCCGCGGCGGTTCGATCCGGTTCAGAATCTGGCCGACTTCCGTCAGGTTATGCGCCGACTCCACTGTGGTAGCCGACAGGCCGAGGATCTGCGGTCGCAGTTGCCGAACAGTCTCTTCAATCGTCGAGTTCGGCACATTCTGGCCCAGGTAGATGACCCGGAACCCGGCCCATTTCATAAACAGCGAGAGCATAATCGCACCGAGTTCGTGCATCTCAGCCTGGGCACAACCAACAATCACCAGTGAACCGGCGGGATTATCGACATAGCCGTTCAGCAAGTTCAGGAGCTTGCCCTCGACAAAGCGCGAGCAGAAGTGCTCGGCGGCAACCGAGACTTCTCCGCGGTGCCAGCCCTCACCAACGGCGATCTGCACCGGCATCAGCAGTTCGGTGCAGATCTTTTCGGTCGGATACAGGCTGCATGCTTCGATCCAGACTTGCTCGGCACTGCGCTGATCGAAGGCGATGAGTGCGCCCATCAAGCGCTTCTGCATAGCGGCGAAACCGTGATCGCTCTGGATCTCGCTTGTGCCGGGGAAACTCGATGGCGCAGCGGCAGGCACGGAGCCGGGCACCGTCGGCAGGCCACGGGCCGGCGGCGGCGTCACCCCACGCATCCAACTCGGTAATCCAAACCCTGATCCTGAACCGCCAGGAGCCGCCGGCGGATTGCTGCGCTGAATCGGCGCCGCCGGAGGTGTCAATCCGCCGTTCTGAACCGGTGGTGCCGTCGCTCCGGGCATCGGTGGCGTCACCCCGGCATCGGTGGGGTAAAGCCGGCACTCGGCGGTGCGCCCCGGGCATCGGTGGGGTGAAAGCCGGCGACTCGG
>JAAUQO010000172.1 GCA_012032775.1 Oscillochloris sp.
CGAGCAGCACGAATTGGTAACTGTCTTCAAGGCGCGACGACTCACAGATCGCGGTTTCGTAGCAATTTCCCTTGAGCACGGGCGCGGGCAGCGCTCGACCTGATGATAACAAAGCCCCAGGTAGTAGATCTCGGCATCGACCGGGTCGGGGCAGGGATCCTGGCTTGGCGGCGGCCATGTAGCCCGCACTCGCCCCCCGGCCGGCTGGCCGCCAGGAAACAGAAATCGGCGGCAGAGAGCGAAATGCGCTCGTTCAGTTCGATCTCATTGCCCTGTGTGTCGATTGCGCTGCCGGGATTGATATGCAGCCTGATTGTTTCGTCGTCCACCTGTTCGAGTTCGCCAAGTAGGCCGCAGATCACGCCGCAGCCGTGCAACAGCCGGTTATGCCGGCGCATACGGGCGCGGAAATACTCCTGATCGGCGGTCAGGTCGGCGGCCGTCACCGTCTGGCGCGGAATGTAGCGCGTGCGCAGCAACCCACTGGATCCGTTGGCATGATTCGGCATGTTCTACCCCTCTATCAGGATGACGCTGATCCAGTCGCCGCCTTCGGTTGCGTTGCCACTCGGCCGCCCGGCATTGACGCCGGGCATAATGTGATTACCATCCAGCGCCCGCCCCGGCGTCTCGCCATCCTCGCTGACCCCCAGAAGCCAGTCGCCGCGCAGGGTGACGGTCAGGCGGGTGATTTGTCCTTCCCGAAACACCAGTGGATCCAGCCAGTCTTCCGGTAGATCGATGCGCAGATCGAGGCCGTCTTCCGATAATGTCAGGCCGAGATTGGGGATGTAGCACTCGCATTCGCGTTCGAGTTGTCGGTCAAGCCCGCGGATCTGCAGCGGCTCACGATGATGTTCGCTGACAAACACACTTAATGCGTTGACCGTATCTTTCGCCAGGGGCTCGGCAAATGAGACGATCAGACCTGTGTCGGTCAGGAATACGATCAGGTCATCGGGGGCGCGACTTTCGCCATGATTCCAGCTTGCTTTTACAACGTGGTTGAATGCCGGGGGTTGTGGCGCCTGGGCCTGTGGGATCGTCAAGATCAAGCGCCGGTCGCCGGTGGGAATGGCGGGGTTGATCGGCTCCAGTTGCACTGCGAGCGGCCCCTGATTGATCGCGGCGTCGGTGATCGCGGCGCCGCGCGGGATGCCCAGGGTGAGCGCCAGATCGCCCTCTGCATCGCCGGGGATCGTGCTGAGCGTGACGGTCGGCGCCAATCCGGCGATCACTGCGTTGGCGGTTACGCTCTGGATACCGGGGCCGCGCGGGCCTTGTTCACCCGGATCGCCGGCCGGTCCGTTTGGGCCGACCGGGCCGCGTGGGCCGGGGATGCCCTCGCTGATGCCCTTGGCCAGCATGCATTCGATCACTTTGCGCAGGGTATTGGTGCTGGGAACAAGCGGCCGGTAGGTGAAATTGTCGATCAGATTGGTGGTAACGCCCTCGGCGTCTTCGACAATCGGCCGGTTCCACACATAGCCCTGGATCGACATCAGGATCACGCCGGTCTCGGCGCTGTCGCAGGTTTCGCAACTGTCCAACACCCGGCGGATGTGAGTCCCGCACGAGGCTTCGTCCACAAACAAAATGCTGATGCTGCCGGCGTTTACGGCTTCATCATCGCCTGCCGGCGTTTCTCCGGCCACATACAGTCGTTGGCCAAGCAAGGCGAGATTAGCGAAGCGGGCGCTGCCTTCGACATACGAGCCGCGCACGATCATCTGAGCGGCGGCGGCGGCGCTGATCGCATCGGGGCCGCGTTGGGCGTCAAGCGGCTCGACCGGGACAATCAACACTTCGCCGCGATCCTGGGGTACGGCGTCGCTTTCGAAGAGCCGGCGCAGGATGTAGATCCAGTTGTCGCGCGGCGAAACCGCGACATCAACCGCCAGCGGCAGTGGTGCGGCGGCCTCCGGATCAACCAGGTTCAACACGCTGAACTGATCGCGCTCGGCGGGGATGGCGGGAATAAAATCTTCCAGAGTGTCGCGCAGTTGGATGCGATACAGGTACTGCTCGGCGCGATCGGCCGGGTTCACGCAGAGCGCGTACAGATACTCGCCGTCAAAACTCAACTCCAGCGCCGCCGGCACGCGATCGGCAGGCAGATCGAAGCTGCGCACCGGGTTATCGGTGGCGCTGAAGGCCGACAGATTGAGCACAATCAGGCGCGGCGCACTGCCGTCACTCACCACCATCCAGCGGCCATCGGTGCTGAGCGCCAGATCCATCCGCTCAACCGCCGGCGGATCATCCGGCGCGAAGTCGCCCGCCAGGTCGCGCGCAAAGGGCGCAGGTTCGTCGCCGCCGCCGTCGCTGTTAACCCAGTCGCGCACATCTTCGGCGCTCCAGCGCAACATCTGGCCGTCGGCGGTGAGTGCGAACAGGCTGTTATCAAGCGGCGAAGCGCCCAGGCGTACGATATTCGCCGTACTTACATCGCCCGGAACGCTCAACACGGCGCGCAAGGCGGTATCGGGCGTGGTCTCCAGTCGGGGTTGATCGAAAACCGCAATACCGGCAGATCCTTCGGCGGGTGCGCTGCGGGCAACATAAACCAGATCGCCCAGGGCCGCACGAGTGATCGCCGTCGGCTCGCCGGCCAGATCGACCTGGCTGATCAGGCTATGATTGCCGGCGTCGTACATCCGCAGCCAGCCGGTTTCGCCGTCCCACTCGGCGAGGTACATCCGCATAATGTCGCGGTCGAACACCAGCGCCCGCGGATGGGCGGTATCGAGCGTATGTTGCCACTCCAGGCGCGCATCGAGCGGATCGCTGACGGCGTCGGCCGGCCGGGTGGTACTTACCAGCAGCCGGTAGCCCTCGCGGGTACGATTGAACTCGGCGCCGTCCTCGTTGCAGCCTTCACAATCGTCCAGTAACACCGGCACCGCTTCACGGTCGCACTCCTGATAAACCAGGCGCAAAAAGATGTCGCCGGCGCCGCTGGGCGGGAAATTGCCGGCCTCGCGCAAGGTTGCTTCGATCAGTTGGCGAATATCGACCACGATCTCATCGGCGACGATAAGCTCGCGGCCGCAGCAGTCCAGCGCCATTCCGGGTTGTAATACCACATACTGGTGTTGGCAGGCCGGGTTGGGATGCTGAACGACCTTTAGCCCGCAGACGGTTCCGTAGCCGTGCAGCATCTTGTTGTGCAGGTGATGTTTGCCGATGAAGAACTGTTGCTCATCGACGAAATCGCGGGTAACTAAGAACTTGCCGTCGAAATACCGGTTGCGCTCGAACGCACGCAGGCCGCACACCTGGCAGTTGTCGTCGTGGCAGTTCTGATGGTTCATATGTGTATCCTCTGAGCTTTTCTCACGACTGATGTTCGTGCAACCCGCGTCGGGTGCAACGGTGATGGCGACAGATGGTTCTTACTCCGGTTGCCTGCGGCCACGTAATTGCGCCGAACCAAGGCGCGCCCGTCCAAGGCGCGCCGGCGCGGTTCCCGCCAGCAACATGTTCAGTGCCGGCACCGCCTGGGGTTCGGCGTCCTCGGCCGGCAGGCGCCAGGGTGCAGGGCTGCGCAGGGTGGTGTCCAGGCCGATTGCCGAAGCCCGTCCGCTTTGCGAACCCAGCCACACGCCCCCGTGGGCCGGTCGCAGGGTGTAATGGGTATGGGCCGGTTTATTGGCGTCGATCAGACGACGGAGCACCCCGCGCTTTTCGGGGCTGTCCATGTGGCGGGCGGGCAACAGCACGGTGAAATGGCCCGCCGAATCGGGGACGGCGCCGAGCCAACGGTTCAGGGCGGCGGCCTGCGGTTCGATCGGGGCGTCGGTCGGGTTGGGCGGAGTGCGGAAATGCTCGATGATGTGCGGCAGTGGATCGGCCAGCCCGGTGTGCAGTTGCAGTAGCCGTTTCATGCCGCGGATAGTGCCGCGCCAGGCGTATAATTCGACGATATGCTGCAAAAAGGCGCGCTGTTGGGTTTCCGTCCAGCTTTGTTCAAGCGTCAAGTCGAACCAGGATGCCAGCCAGGGTAGGAAATCGGGCGGCGCACCGGCGAGATCCAGGTAACGCGGGAATTCCTCGATCCGGCTTTCGATTTCGCCGTAAATGGTGTCGAACAACGAGAGCAAGCGATCGAGTAGATCGCGACTGGTCGCATCTTCCTGGTAGACCGCCGGGAGGTAGCGCAACGACGACTGGCGGTGGGCGTAGACATAGATCCGCTCGATGGTTGGGGTGCGATCGCCCGGCCCCTTGAGCACCAGCGCCAGGTAGAGATAGCGGCCGGGCGGCGATTGAATCAGCCACTCGTCCACATTATCGACGGCCGCCTGCCAGTTGCCGATTTGCGGCGGTTCGGCCAGCAAGCCGCTTGCCCCGAGATCGGGCCGTAACACATCGCTGGTAAAGCTGAATAAGCGCACGGCGGTGCGGTCGGGAATGGTTAGTTCCAGCACCAGCCGGTGCCAGGGATTCGCGACCCGCCCGCTGTCCAGCGGCTCGCTGCGGAAGAGGCCGTTCTGCTCGTACGTAGCGGCCGGCGGGCGGTGTAACACATACAACTGATCGAGCATGCCGGCGCTATCGACCTCAATATCGCTGAAGAGCGCCGGGCGCGGGCAGGGATTGTCCGGTTGCAGCAGCACATGGCCGCTGCGAACACTTGCCGTCGGTGTATGAGTGGCAACCAGGGCATTGTAGGCGCTGCGCAGCTGTTCGGGCATGCTCACACCCTCGTCGCGGCCCTGCGTATCGAGCCAGGCGATCATACGCTGGTAGAGATCGTTCCCCAGCAGGCTTAGGCGGCCGCGCGGCAACACACTGTGCAGAAATGCGGGCAGATGGGCTGCATACGCCTGCGGAATCACGCCCGGCGGATCGACCTCATACGCGGTGTCGCGTTCATTGGCCCAGATTGCGGCTTTGCTCAGTTCGGGTTGGGCGCGTTGCCGCGCTGCCAGATAGCGGTTGAGATCGATATCGATCATGCGGCTTAACTCGGCCGGTAATACGGCGGCGCGCGCTTCGGATTCCTGTTCCATGCTCGGCAGCGCGGCGAGAACCGGCAGATGTAGTTGCAGCCAGGTATCCACCGCCGCGTTCAATTGCTCCGGCTGCGGCATCACCACGCCATAACGATCCAGGATCACGATCGGGTCGCCGGATGCGTCGCCGATCACATAGGCCCGGCCCTGCCCATCGACCTGCAACCGGCGCGGCACGAACCCATCCGGCAAGAGTCCGGCATAGCGGCTGTCGGGCCGCCCCTGGGTATCGAGCCGCCAGATTCGGCCGCCGCCGTCGGCCACAAACAGGTGCCCGTACGGCCCGGCGGCAACATCGACCGGCTGCCAGGTTAACTGCGGCTCAGCCGGCGCGACAGGCAGCGCACATGGGTCGGTGAAGGGTTCGCGAGCCGGCAGCGGCAGCGCTCCGGCGAATGGGCCGATGATGCGCCGCAGCGCCAGCCCCGGCAAGGTATACAGCAGCAGGCGGCGGTTTCCGGCATCCACCACCACCAGATCGCTGCGGCGGTTGATCGTCAGGCCGAGCGGTGTGTCCAGTTGGCGCGGCCCATCTCCCCGCCCGCCGATCGTCGCAATCGGCCGGGCGGCGCCGCAACATAAGCGCCAGCGCAAAATGACATGGTTGCGGGGATCGGCGATAAAAATCTCATCCTGCCATGTCGCCACGCCCAGCGCCAGGGTATGCCCGCCGAATGTGCCGTTGCGGTCATTCAGGGCGGGTAGCAGGCTGGCCTGCGTTTGCAGTTGAATCGGCCCAGCGGCAACCGAAGTCGCCGCCGTTTCCGTACTCGCGCTCGCTCGCCAACCGGCGCTTGCGTCGAGTAAAAGATCGTAGGGCCGAATGACTCGCGCCATAATGCACCTGACCTCTTGTTCACCATTGTGCAGGCGCCGCCGGTGCCTGCCTGGCGTAAAACATGTTCTGTGGCGCTGCTTAACGGGTGTAGCGTACCGCTGTCTTCAACTGCCGTAGTGCGAAAAGCGCTCCTTCGGCGGCGGGTATGTCGCAACAGGTGTACCCAGCCGCGACATACCACTGGAGTGGTGGCGCAACAACCGGAATCACCGTCGCCGTCACAGCGCATGTTGTTGGGAAGGCCGTTGTTTCGGCGTTCAACAGGTTCGTGCGATTGGCATTCGCTTGTGCCTCGTTCTCGAAGTAGCGCAGATCATCCGGATTGCTCGCCCCCGCCGGGCGCGGGAGAAACTTCTTGACACTCAATGTCTCGACGCGCAAAACACCGGGGATCTTCATGATCTCGTACAGCAGTTCCGAGTAGTAGATCGCGCGGCCGAATGGCCAACCCTGGCGGTCGCGGCCCCCGCGCAAGGGGTGAAAGTAATCGGTCAGTCGTTGATCGACCGCATTTTTCACGGTTTTCAAATCGGCGTCGTCGATCACAATCAGGTCGATATCCACATCAATATCGTGATAGAGCGGCCCCAGCACCCGCAAACGGGTCGTGATCAAACGCCGCTCATCAAGGTAGCGGCACACCAGGCGCCGGGTTACCTCGCTCGGCACGGGTTTCGGGTCGCTGCTTTGCGGCACCAGCACCACATTGATCATGTGGGCGGTGCTTGCATCAAGCGAAATATAGGCGCGCGCCCGCGCCACCAGTGCATCGGGCGTTTCGCGGGCCAGGTGTTCGAAATCCTCCAGCGTTACGGCGCGGTTGCGTGTTTTGAGCAGATCGCGCGGGCCGCGCAGTTGTGTTTCAGCGAGCGATTCCTCGTCTTTACCGTTTTCCACCCGGCGGAAATTCGTTACCGCGTCAACCTCCGCAATCGGGGTTGTCAGATCGGTGATCGTTCCCGCGCCGACATTGCCCATCGCCCCGCCGCCATAGCGATATGTGCGCGCGATAATATTGAACTGCCCGGCCAGCGGAATGCGCCCGCGCCGTCCATCGCCGAAGCTGATCTGCCCGGTGGCGCGGTTCAGGACATAGTGCGGGTCGTGCGGCCCGGAACCGAAGAAATCGCTGACCGCCTGCCATTCAAGCGGCCCGCTGCCTTCGTCTACCTCCAACAGCAGCGCCGGCGCGGCCAGCACCGGGCTGTGGCGCAGTGTCAGCACCTGATTGGGGGTGCCGTCGCTGGAGCCGACCGCCTCATCGCGCACGGTCAGGGCTGCGGTTGCCCGCACGGTGTTGGTCAGGATGCTTTCGATCTGCGGCGTCGCGGCGTAAACGTTATTCACCAGGCGAATGCGCAGCCAGTAGATCAGCGGCGGGTCGTGATCGAGATCGCCGAGTGAGCCGAGATCGAGCTCGCAAACGGCACCGCCGGGATCTGCCCCGGCACCCGAAAAAAGATCTGCCCGCTCTGGCTCAAGTCGGCGGTCGCATCGCCGCTCACGTCCAGGTCGCTCCAATCAACGCCGTCCCACCATTCCCAGGCCAGCGGCGGCGGCCCGGCAGCCGGAATCGGCGGGCCGCAGACGGCTTCCTGCTGGCGGGCCAACAAGGCTTGCCCTTCGTCGGGTTGATAGATCTGCAGGCCGATCTCGTCGCGCGAGAACGGCAGCGGCGCGGGCAGCGGCGAACGAAAGCCGAGCACCAGCATGCCGCCCGTCTGGGCCGGATCGCCGAATGGCGCGTAGCTTCGCCCGGCGGCATTATTATCCTGGGTGATATCCAGCGGCGGCGATCCGGGCAGCACCCGAATCACCAGTTCCAGGCGCGCACTCATCGCGCGAAAGCTGCGATCGGTTTCGAAAAAGACCGGTTGCTCAAGATCGCGCGCCGACACACCGACGATCTGCCCTGCCGGGATAAGCACGTCGGTCGGGACATTCTTCTCTTTCAGGGTGAATGTCAGTTCGGTCCAGGCCGGTTGGGCCGGAAGTTGCTCGACGCCGATCAGTTGCAAAAACTTGATGTAGTTCGCGTCCGGCACCTGATTGAGCCGGTACAGGATCGTGTCGGCCAGCCATGTTTGGAGCTGCACCAGGGTAATGCCGGGGTCGCTGTCGTTCCAATCCGTCCACTCCGGCACATAGCGCGGAATGCGCGACCGCGCCTCTTTGAACAGGCTTGCAAAATCGCGATCATCCAGATTCGGCGGGGTTAACGGCATAGTTCAATCCTCCGATCGTGGCGCAGGCCGGGCAGTTTGCTACCCTTCCGAACCTTCCAGCAAGAAGAAGGGATAAACCAGGTTGTGAAAGGCGTTATTGGCGCGAATGCGATAATCGACCGCGATCAACAAAAGATTCGGCTGGCCGGGATCGTCTTCGGCGCGCACATCGATCACGTCGATACGCGGTTCCCAACGAATCAGCGCTTGCTGCACCTGATACGCGATCGAGCCGCGGGTTGCCGCGTTGTTGGGCGCAAAGACATACTCGTGAATGCCGCAGCCGAACTCCGGGCGCATGATGCGCTCGCCGCGGGCTGTCGCCAACACAATCCAGATCGCCTCGGCAACGTCTTGCTCTTCGTGCGAGAGCGAGAAGCCGCCGCGCCCGTTAATCCGGATCGGGAACTTCCAACCACTGCCTAGAATTGCGCGGGTCATCGCATCAATCTCCAACCAGTACCGTTGGGACGCCGCCCAATACGGTGCCGACTGCATTGCCGTTGTTCTGCTTTGTCGAGTCGCCCAGGCGGATCACATTGCCGCCCTCGGCAAAAACGGTTCCGCTGAAGGTAACGGTAAATTCAACTTTGCCTTTGGTGGTGCCCGATGTCACTCCGCCCACCGAACCGGCCTCATCGCCGCTGGTGCTTGGAATAGTGCTGTTGCTGGTGACGACTTCGTTCCCGCCCACCAGAACCGTGCTCGCTGTTCCGCTGGCGTCGGCTAACTGGCCGATGTTCGGGTAGGGGAGCGGCACCGGTGGCGCCGGCGTCAGGCATACGTCGGGGAAGGCGAAGCAGATGCCCGGCCCTTTGACGGTGATCGGCTTTCCCATGCCGGCTGATCCTTTCTATTACGCTGCTCCGAATGCCACACGCACCAGGCGCTCAAATCCGACGGCGCTAAATCCTGTCCAGACGCCGCGCCAGACGGCGTAAAACAGCGCTGTCGCCTTGTCGTACACAATTGTGTCCAGGTTCATGGCCACCATGGCGCTGCTGGTCGGCGCATCGGGCGCGGCGCTGCTGCGAAACGTGACCGTCATCTGCGGGGCGTCGGGCAGGTGCAGCGATGTCTGGTTGGTGATCGTTTCCGTGCCGCCGGCGCCGTCGTCGTACAATCCGCTTGTCGCAACCGTGATCACGTTGGCGCCAATATGCCCGAACGGCGGCTGCGGCCCGCTGTAAAGCGCGCCATTAAAAAACAAATTGTAGAAGCCTTGCGGCAGTTGCATGGTATCCGGATTGAACTGTTTCACATTCCCCGCATATCCTTTGCGAAACTTGTTAAGGGCGGGATTATCGTCTGCGGCGCGATCCTGCCAGCCGATTGTGATCGGCGTTGTGTTCGACCAGGGGATCCTGCCGGCCGCCACCGCGCCGTCGTTGAACTCAGTGAGCCTACCGTGGGTATCGAAAACGGCCGTCAGGCTTGTCCCTCCGATCAGCACCCGTTCGATCCAACCGTCATCGGCCGGATCCGGTTGCGGCGGATCGGGCCGGCCCAGGATCACCAGATCGGCGCGCGGCTTGAAGATCGCCAGATCATGCTCGTAGCGGATCGGGTCGAGTGGATCGAGCGGCAGGATTGTGTTGCCTTCATTTAAGCGCACCCATGCATACTCGACCGCCACGCCCGCCGCGCCATGCAACACCAGCAGCGCCTGCGCCTCATCAACATCAGGCGGCCATGTCGCGCTGTCCTCGAACTCGCTAAATCCACTTGTCAGGTTTTGCGTGCCGCCGAATAACGTCGTGCCGGTTGGGGTTTCAAGCCTGATGCCGGGAATACTGGTGTTGACAGCGGCGCGCGCCCGATAGCGCAGTGTGAACGTGCGCCCGCCCAGCGCTCGATCGAAGGCCACCGGTTGCACCACCCGTCCGGCGCCGTTCACCTGCATATGTTGCGGCGCGTCCAGATGCGCGATCGTCGTGTTCTCGTCCGGGCTTGTCCATCCGGCAACCGGCGTGATGATCGCACCGTCGGCGGCCATTTGCGCGCCGCTGCTAAACTCGCCGTTACGCACCAGGTTGAAAAAGACATCCTGCTCGAACAGCGGGAACTGCACCACAGCCGGTGAAACCCCGCTTCCGCCGGCATTGAACGTCCCCTTGACGATGCCGGTCAGCACCTGCTGGGCCGCGTTCGGATCGCCCAACGGGCCGTTGCCGGGCGTACGATACCCCACGATGATCCGGCTGGGGAGGCTTGGATGTGGCACAATCTCCATGGGCATTCAACCTATACGCTGCCGTTGGCCGGCGTTAATTCAGTTCGATCTTGGCGCCGGACACCTTAACCCCACCGGCCGACAATACGATGCTGGTTGTGCCGTCAAATTGAATCGTGAGTGTGCCGGATTCCAATTTGATACTGCTCGTATCATTCAGCACAATCTCAATCACCTCTTCTTGCAGGGTAATGCTGGGCTTCGCGCCTTTGAACAGCAGCGAAATCTTCTCGCTGCCTGCTTTATCTTCAAACTCCAATCTGTGCCCGCTCACCGTATGGATAGTCCGGCGGGTCGGTTCGCTATGAGGCGGCTTTTGCTCGCCGTTCCACAAAAAACCGATCACATAGGGAAGGCGCAAATCGCCCTGCTCGAACGCCACCAATACCTCGTCGTCGATCTCGGGCAAAAAGAAGAAACCGCGCTCAGGGCCGCTCATCGGCGCTGCGATCCGCGCCCAGTTGCTCTGTGGCTCGCCCTCGGACATCCAGGGAAACGACAGCTTGACCCGCCCCTCGCTCTCAGGGTCGTTCACATCGACCACCAATCCGATCACGACACCGCTTATGGATCGCATGGGTTTCGGCTGCCTCCCTGCTTCAGTTCTTCCATCCGGGCCTCGAAACTGGTGGTATAACCGCTGTCGGCGATACTATGGGTGCTGGAGGTGATGACATACCGCCCGCTGAACCGTTTCCCCAGCTTGCAGATATACACCGGTCGGCCGGCGCGAATCTCCGGCAACCCGACCACACTGCCGCTGCCCGTCACCATCTCCTTGGCCCGGTTGGTCAGGTGATCAAGGGCTTTCTGGTCTGCTTCCGCCTTTGATGTCACCGGCTCGTCGGAGATCACGATCTCCGAGCCGGCCAGGGCCGAATCGACCGCCGACAGTGCCTCCTGGTTCGGCAAGCCATTGAACGGCAGATCGTCACGGGTCGCCTCGCCGACGATCTCGCGGCGCCGGCGCGCATCCCAGCCGCGCACCGTTACCTTCGCCACCTGATTTGCGGTGCGCAAGGTTGGCTTGAAGGTGATCAGCGATTGCCCCCACACCAGTTTGTAAACCGCCGGAACGCCGCGTTCGGAAGGGTGAAAATGGAGTTTAGACACGATTCGCCCATTTTCCTCCACATCCTCGATATAGATCTCGTAGCCATTATGGCGGGCGCGTTCCATCAGGTAGATGATCGGGTACTGGTTGTTGATCAGCACATATTCTTGCGGCGTTTCGATCTCCTGATTCGCCGAGCGCGTCTCCAACTGCACATTCAGCCCCGCCTGTTCCTGCACCAGTTTGGTGAGAATAGCTTGCGCGATCTGGGTGTCGGTTTTGTTCTCGTAAACCTGCGTGTCCTGCTTGAAGTGCAGCCGGTACAACTGGTTCAACGCCCGCACTTGCAGCGTCGGCTGGCCGCCGGCCGGGAAATTCGGCGCCAACGAAACGATCGTCCCGCGCAGCATCAAGGTCAGGCCGCCTTTGTCGTAGTACCCCATGTACAGCTCGATCTGCGCACCGGGATCGAACAGATCGCTGTCGGTATATTTGAAATCGCGCTTGTCGGCATCCCAATTGTTCAGGGTCAGTTCGCACGAATCCATGCGCCCCAGGCTATCGGTGTAGCTGACCGACAGCACATCGCGCAGCACGTCGCGATCCAGGCTGCGCCCTTTCAGCCGCACCTCGAAGGCCGGGACATAGAAATCGTAATCGCTGTAGATCTGGATCGGATTTTCGCTCATGCGGGCCGATTCCTTACTCCAGGCGATCGCTCAGGTGCGCAGCGGCGGCAGCCGCAACACCATGCCCGGTTGCACATCGCGCGGATTGAGCAACCGATTAGCGGCGGCAATCAGCCGCCAACGGGCCGAATCTTTATAGGCCACATACGCAATATAGGGCAGCGTCTCGCCACGCTGCACCACATGCACGCGCGTATGATCCGATGATTGCAGGTTCAACTGCTGAAGTTGCGTCTCCAGGGTGACATACTCGCGCAGGGTGACACTCAGGGTTGCGCGCAGTGGTACGCCGTCGGGGCTGAACAGCGTGAATTTCTGCTGGATCGTTTCGACAATACAATCGAAAACCTTGCGCGTGCCGGAAACCTCGCCGGCCTGATTGATCAGGCCGGGGAATTCCTGGCCCCAGCCGAAGCGACAGCGCGGCGGTGCGTGTTCCTTGCCCGACATCTTGACCAGCGCATAAAATGCGTTCGTCAGGGTTGTAACCGATGTTGCGCCGGTGCCGGTGCCGTTTTCGGTACTGTCGAAGAACAGTTCCAGCGTCACACGTTCGTTCTGGCCGCGTACAAACTGCAAGATCGGGCTATCGATGCCGGGAATGGCGATCTCGGCGATCTGGGCCGCCTTTGTCATCGCGAGTTCGGTTGGATTGAATTGCACATCCAACTTCTTCACGACGCGCCCTTCGGCATCCAGGCGCTCGAAATAGGCTTTGGTATAGGCTTCGGCCATTGGCGTTTACCTCTGATCCTCGCCGATCTTGCGATCCTGCTCCGCCAGGCGATCATCGCGCTGCTTTTGCGCCAGTTGCGCCAGCACCGCCTCGACAATCCGCTGTAACACCTGTGGCGTCAGCATGGCCGAGGCGTCGGTCACATTGACACTGGTGCTTACCTCGTTGATTCGGACATCGGCCATTGGCTGCTCTCCTCATCTTCACGGCGACACACTGCATTCCGCCCGGTTCATTCCGGATCAAACCGGCACTTCCTCCAGGTG
>JAAUQO010000173.1 GCA_012032775.1 Oscillochloris sp.
TTAGGCATGCGCAGTGTCCCGAAAATCGAATTGCTGCTGGTGCCGGTTTTTTTTTCTGGCCGGAATGTGCGCCCTGATCGCGGTGAACCGGGCAATTGCCGCCGCTCTCGGCTCCTTCGAGAATCCGCAACAGGAAGCGCTTACCGGCGGCGTCGCACCCGGCGTCGGCGGCTTTATCGCCCTCTTTATCCTGGTGGCGCTGGTTGCCCCATTTGTCGAAGAACTCTTCTTCCGTGGGATGCTCTACCCGCTCCTGCGTAGCCGGATGTCGGCGGTGTTGGCAGTTGTCGCCAATGCCTTTCTCTTCGCCGTCGTTCACTTCATCCCGCTGCTCATCCCCGGCCTGTTCGTCGTCGGCCTGTTTCTGGCCTACCTGCGCGAACGCAGCAACTCGATCTGGCCGAGTGTGCTGTTTCATACCTTGCAGAACAGCCTTGCACTAAGTGTGATCGTCGCCGCGCTCAGTGTGTCGTAGAATACAGGGTACAGCCGGGCAAGCCGACAACGCAAAATGTGACATTGGAGCGCTGCGATCCAGTGCGCCAGGAAAGAATATCGCGATCCTATAGCACTCAGCACTCAAGGAATTTGCATGTCATACCAGCCCATCGAGAACTACGGCGTCATCGGCGATCTGCACACAGTTGCATTGGTGGCGATGAACGGATCGATCGACTGGCTCTGTTTTCCGCATTTTGACTCGCCGGCTCTGTTCGGCGCGATCCTGGACGACCGGATCGGCGGGCGCTACCGGATTGCGCCGCTCGACGAAGCCGAAGTGGTGTTCAAACAGTTCTACTGGCCGGAAACCAATGTCCTCGTCACGCGTTTCTACGACGATCACGGGGTTGGCGAGCTGGTGGATTTTATGCCGGTCGGCGCGAATCATCGCGATAAACATCATCATCACCTGATTCGTAAGGTAACGGTGGTGCGCGGCACAATGACGTTTCGCCTGGAATGCCGGCCGGCCTTTAATTTCGCCCGCGACCCCCATACCGTGACGATCATTCCCCAGGGAGCGGTGTTTCGTAGCGATAGCCTGCAACTCATCCTTCCAGTCCGATCGAACTACGCGCCGACGAAGGCGCGGCATATGCCGAGTTTACGCTTGAAGAAGGCCAGACGGTTAGCTTCGTGCTGGAAGAACTGGACGCCCACGAAACACCGATGGTGCCGGAGCAGGAGCGGATCGAGCGCATTTTCGCTCAGACGGTCGATTATTGGCACCGCTGGCTTTCGCAGTGTACCTACAAAGGGCGCTGGCGCGAGATTGTGCATCGCTCGGCCCTGGTGTTGAAGTTGCTTACCTACGCCCCAACCGGCGCAATTGTCGCCGCGCCGACCTGCTCGTTGCCCGAGGGGATCGGCGGCGTGCGCAACTGGGATTATCGCTATACCTGGGTGCGCGATGCCGCATTCACGATCTACGCATTGATGCGGATCGGGTTTACGACCGAGGCGGCTGAGTTTATGCACTGGATCGAGTCCCGCATCCACGAACTCGCCGCCGATGGTTCGTTGCAGGTGATGTACGGGATCGACGGCCGCCACCACCTTACCGAAGAGACGCTCGATCATCTTGAAGGTTATCGCGGCTCGCGGCCGGTGCGAGTTGGTAACGGCGCCTACAATCAGCTTCAGCTCGATATCTACGGCGAGTTGATCGACTCGGTCTATCTTTACAATAAGTATGGCGCGCCGATCTCCTACGATCTATGGCGTGAGTTGCGGCGGATGGTGAACTTCGTGGCTGAGAACTGGCGCCGGCCCGATGAAGGGATCTGGGAGGTGCGCGGCGGGGCGCGGCATTTTGTCTACTCGAAGTTGATGTGCTGGGTGGCGCTTGATCGTGGGCTCAGGTTGGCCGACAAGCGCTCATTCCCGGCCGATCGCGACCGCTGGCTCAAGGTGCGCGATGAGATCTACGAGGATCTGATGGCGAACGGCTGGAACGAGCAGCGCCGCGCCTTTGTTCAATCCTACGGTTCCGACACCCTCGATGCGGCAAATCTGATGTTGCCATGGTGTTTTTTCTGGCGCCCAACGACCCGCGCATGATCGCGACGTTGGAGGCGATGATGCGCCCGCCCGAGCAGGGCGGCTTGCTCTCGAACAGTCTGGTCTATCGCTATGATACCGAACACGGCATCGATGGACTCGACGGCGAGGAGGGAACCTTCAATATCTGCACCTTCTGGCTGGTTGAAGCGTTGACCCGCGCCGGGCGCACCGATCGCTCCAAACTCGATCAGGCCCGTCTGATCTTCGAGCGCATGCTGACTTATGCCAACCACCTGGGATTGTACGCCGAGGAGACCGGGCCGCGTGGCGAGGCGCTGGGCAACTTCCCGCAGGCCTTCACGCATCTGGCCTTGATTAGTGCGGCGTTTAACCTGGATCGGACATTGGGCGGGGGCGCATAACGCTGAAGGCTGAAGGCTAATGGCTGAAGGCTGAAACCGGCGTCCTTGTTCTTCGTTCCTCGCTCATCCTTTCGGCCGCAACCGGCTCCGCAATGCATTCAGGAAGAAACCGAATGCTTCGAGGCGTAGGGCCACACATGCGCCAAGATAGACCGCCACTCCAACCGGGCCGGCGAGCAGCAATCGTACAAGATCGGGGAGTTCGCCGGCCAGGGCGGCAACACTCCAGGCGGCAGCGGCACTAAGTACGGCCGCCAGCATCCCCTTCCAGAACGCCTCGCCGAGCCGCTGGCCGCGTAGCGAGACCGCCCGACTCAGCAGCCAGTAGGTGATCAGGGCATGGCCGATCCACTGGGCCGAGTTGCCGATCACCAGGGCCAGGAAACCTAACTCGGTCAGCCAGATCAGCGGCAGCGCCGCCGCCAGGTAGCAGAGGATCGCCGCGCCCTGGATAAGATTGGGCGTCAGGGTGTTTTTGCGCGCATAAAAGGCGAAGATCAAGACCTGATCCAGAGCGGCGGCGGGCAGGCCGGGTAGATAGAGCAGCAGCGCCAGCGCCGTTGGGCCGACATCACTCGCATCAAAGGCGCCGCGCGCAAAGATCGCGCTGACGACCGGAAAGGCGAGCGCGGCCAGGCCCGCCGTTGCCGGCAGGATCAGCAGCAACACCACCTTCAGCCCCATCGCCAGCGTGGCGCGAAAATCACCTTCGGCGGCGGCCGCATTCTGGCGTGAGAGGGTCGGCAGCACTGCCAGAGCCACCGCCGACGCCACCAGACCGAGCGGAAACTGCACCAGGGTAGTTGCGTAGCCCATGGTAGCCAGAGCTGCGCTGAAGCCGGCAGCCAGTCGCCGGTCGATCAGCGTTCCCACGATCGAGAAACCGATCCCGATCGCCACTGGCCCATACAGCCACAGAATACGCCGCACCGCCGGATGCCCAAGTCGCAGACTCGGACGCAGTCGGGATCCACGCAGGCCGGGCATCTGGAGCAGCACCTGCGCCAGCCCACCCAGGAAAGCGCCGGCCGCCAAACTGTGTACACCGAACCTATCGTGGAACAATACCAGGCCGGCGATCATTCCCGCATTAAAGGAGGCCATGGTGAAAGCAGGCAAGAGGAAGCGGCGCTGAGCGTGCAGGATGGATGTCACAAGACCGCTGGTACCCATCAGGAGTACCGCAGGCATCAGCAGCCGAACCAACCCGGTAACCAACTCACGCAACTCCGGCCGACCGGCCGGGGCGAGCAAGGCCACAAGCAGCGGAGCCTGCCAGACCGCCAGAGCCGTAAGTGCGGTAAGCGCAGCCAGGGCAACAGTGATCACACCGGAGACCACCTGCCAGAACTCATCGCGCTCGCCCTCGGCCAACTCACTGAACACCGGCACCAAGGCGGCCGCCACAGCTCCACTGATGAGCATATCATAAATAGTGTTGGGAACTGTCCACGCTAGCCGAAACGCCTCGGCCTCAACGCCGCGCCCAAAATAAAAGGCGATCGCCGGCTCGCGCACAAAGCCGAGCACCCGGCTCACAATATTCCCCAGACTGATCAACAGCGCCGCAAAGGCGACACTGCGCATCACACTGCCGGCTGCTGATGAGTCTTCGGTGGTTTGCATACGGGTTGGCGCGAACAAACAAAATGACCGCCGCAGCTGCCTGATGGCAGCCCAGCGGTCATCTTAGGAAATTTTACTCACCTGCCGCTTTAGATCGCATTCTGCATTCCGCATTCTGCCCGGTGCATTCTGCATGTTGGCCTGGGTGTTACTCACCCTCACCGCCGGCGGTTGAGACAGCCTCGCCGGTGAACTGACTGACGATCCGGCGCAGCGCCTTTGGTTCGGCGGCGAACGTGGCCGGCTGGCGCAACTCGTAGATCATGGTCGAGTCGATCGCATAGCGCAGCACATCATCCTGATTGACATTGCGGGCGAAATCCGCCAACTCAAGCATACGCGAGCGGCTCAGGTCGGTGCGTACATAATCGCGCAGCGCGCCGGTATAATCGTCGAGGCTGGTAAGTTGCTGAAGCAAATCACGATCGCGGATACGATTGAAGATCGACATCAACACCATTTGTTGGCGTTGATTACGCCCAAAATCGCTGTCGGCGTGACGGGTACGGGCGTAGATCAGGGCGCGTTCGCCGTCCATCATCTGCGGCCCCTCGCGGAAGCGCACCTCGATCGTCTGATAATCCTCGGTTGGATAGGTCGGGTCGTAGATCGCGTCCGGCACATCGACCATAATGCCGCCCAGATTATCGATCAGTGTCTCGAAGCCCTGGAAATTGATCATCACAAAGTTATCGACATGGACACCAAGCAGCTTACCGACCGTCGCCTTGGTCAGGGCCGGGCCGCCGCCGGGGCCGTAGCGCAACTCGCCGCGGGCATAGGCGCCGTTGATGCGGCCCTCGCCGCCGTCGGAGTACTCGACCCACAGATCGCGCGGGATCGAGAGCATACTCACGCGGCCGCTGTCACGGGCAAGCCGCACAAGCACCAGCGCGTCGGTGCGGGTCGGGCCGCTGTCTTCTATACGCGCGTCGGTGCCGAGCAGCAAAATATTCAGCGTTTCCGTACTCAACGCCGGATCAGGTGCCGCAGCGGACGCAGTCGGTTGCACAAGCGGTTGCTCGTTCAAATCGGCGTGCGAGGCCGGGGTAGGCTCATTGGCGCTGAATTCGGAAAGCTCGTTGTCGGTTTGCGAACTGCTGAGATGTGCAGTGGCGTTCGAAGCGTCGGTTGCAGAGGAAGGGCCACAGGAGTCACGATCATCGAGTCGATATCAGTGAGAGCCTGTCGCCATTCCAGGGCGAGACGCAGCATCGTGGCCGCCACTATCAGGCTAACGATTATAACGGCGCCGATGCCGAGGCGCCTGGGGGTAAACGACATACCTCCCCTTTCGTCTTCACTCAAGACCGCCTACCACTATACCATAGGTTGTTACAGCGCCAACGCAGCCATTTGACCGATTGATCTGAGCTGCAACTGATACAAACATGACAAACGGCCCCCAAGCGAAGGACACCTAGAGTAACCCCACATCGCCGGCGGTAATGGTATGCATCTGGCCGCGAGAATCACGCAGCAGAAGTGCGCCGTCGGCATTGACACCTGCGAAGATGCCGGTAAGGGTTCCACTTGCGATATTCACACTGGTTGGCGCGCGACCCCGATCAGCCGTTCGCTCCAGGCCTGCTGCAACGCCGGGATCGCGCCGCCGCGTAGTTGCGTATACCAGTAATCCAGTTGAACCAGGCAGGCCCGCAACAATTCCAGCCGGTCGATCGGCCGACCGGCCGCCGCAACAATACTGGTGGCCGGATAGCGGGTCAATTCCGGGGGCGGGGCGGCGCTCACATTGATCCCACAACCAATGATCGCCGTTGCCGGGCGATCGCCCTCATACACAACCTCGATCAAGATTCCGGCGGTTTTGCCGTACCCGCCTGCGATCGGCAAGAGTACGTCGTTCGGCCACTTCAGCCCCGCCGCAACCCCGGCAACCGATCGTATGCCGTCGCAGAGTGCGGTTGCCGCCATCCAGACCAGGGCCGCCGTTTGCGGCGCCGTGAGCCAGCGCGGGCGAAAACCGATTGAGAATAAAAGTGCACTGCCGGCAGGCGCCACCCAACTGCGCCCCATCCGCCCACGTCCGGCCGTCTGCTCTTCGGCAGTTACCATAACCGGTGCGGCGTCTTCCGGTACCGTTTTAAGCAACTCGCGTGCCAGATCCATGGTAGTGCCGACGGTGCCGTGGCAAACAATGGTGCGCGGCAGTGCCTGTGTGTGAAGGCCGGCGCTAATTGCCGTTGGTGTCAATAGCGTTGTTGTCATAGCAGGCGATTATACTGCATCTGGATCGTGCGGATTCACGCTGGTTGCGGAATATTGCTATGCTAATAGACGCCGCACATCACACGATCGTTTCACTCCGTTGGCAACAGCCGTACAGCATATGCATTGTGGTTCGCCGTTCTGCGCCGTAGCCGCGTATTGGCGCACCACAGGATGGAGCGTCGCGTGGAAGCCAGCACTCTCGACATTTTTTGGGTCTTGATCTGCGCCGGCCTGGTATTCATTATGCAGGCCGGGTTTATGTGTCTGGAAGCCGGAGTAACCCGGCGCAAGAACAATATCAATGTCGCCATGAAAAACCTGTCTGACTTTGGGGTCAGTACGCTGGTTTTCTGGTTGTGCGGCTACGGCTTGATGTTCGGCCTGAGTAACAGCGGATTGGTGGGGGTGAGCGGCTTTTTGCCCGATATTGCCGCCGTGGCGCCATTCGATGCGGCCTTTTTCCTGTTTCAGGTGATGTTTTGCG
The DNA here is from genome assembly GCA_012032775.1 of Oscillochloris sp. Taxonomy (GTDB): domain Bacteria; phylum Chloroflexota; class Chloroflexia; order Chloroflexales; family Chloroflexaceae; genus JAAUQO01. The sequence continues at coordinate 6,769 of JAAUQO010000173.1, forward strand.
GTACTGCTGCGACAATTCTGGCCGGCGCGGTAGCCGAGCGCATGCGCTTCGGGGCCTACCTTATGCTGATGCTGCTGTTGGCCGGGTTAACCTATCCGATCTTTGGGCATTGGGCCTGGAATTCTTCCGGCTGGCTCGATGAGTTGGGATTCGTCGATTTCGCCGGCTCCACGGTTGTACATAGCTTTGGCGGTTGGACTTCGTTGGCGGCGCTGCTGATAATTGGCCCGCGAGTCGGACGCTTCGCGCAAAACGGCCCGCCCAACCGTATGCCCGGCGCCGATATTCCGCTCGCCACTCTCGGCACGCTACTGCTCTGGTTCGGCTGGTTCGGCTTCAATGGCGGCAGCACCTTCGCCCTGAGCGATCGTGTTCCGGCGGTGATCGTCAATACCGCCTTCGCCGGTTCGGCCGGCCTGATCGCCGCACTGCTGGTCGGTTGGCGGGTGCGTGGCCGCGCCGATGTCGATCTGGCGCTCAACGGCGCTCTGGCCGGTCTGGTGGCGGTGACGGCCAACGCCGATAGTGTCAGTCTGCCGGCGGCGATTCTGATCGGCGCGATCGGCGGGATCTTGATGCTCGGCTGTGACTACCTGCTGGAGCGCCTGAGGATCGACGATGCGGTCGGCGCGATCCCGGTGCATCTCGCCGCCGGAATCTGGGGCACCCTGGCGGTCGGGCTCTTCGGCGATCCGGAATTGCTCAACACCGGCCTCAGCCGGGGTGCGCAGATCGGTATGCAATTGCTCGGCATCACGGTCTGCGGCGTCTGGACCTTCGGGATCACGTATCTGGTGCTGCGGATCGTGAATCCGTTCTTCCCGCTTCGGGCTACGCCCGAGGACGAAGAGATCGGGTTGAATGTATCGGAGCACGGCGCAACCACCGATCTGCTGGAGTTGTTCCTGGTGATGGATCGCCAGCAGCGCACCGGCGATCTCAGTCTGCGGGTGCCGGTCGAACCCTTTACCGAGGTCGGCCAGATCGCGGCCCGCTACAACAGTGTGATGGAGACCCTGGAGCGGGCGGTGGCCCGTACCGAGACAATTGTGCGCACGGCGATGGACGGGATTGTGACCTTCTCGCGCCAGGGAATGCAGGTGGCGACGCTGAACCCGGCGGCCGAGGCGATCTTCGGCGTGCCGGAACGTCAGTTGGCCGGGCGGACGATCACCGATCTGATCGCCGAACCCGCCACTCCAGAGGCGACAGCGGCGTTGCTGAGTGAGACAGCCCAGGCCGGTGCGCGGCGCGAATTGCTTGGCCGGCGCGCCGACGGCAGCACGTTTCCGCTTGAAGTGGTTGTTACCGAGGCCCGCATCGACCGTGAGCCGTTCTTCACCGGCACCTTCCGCGATATCACCGAGCGCAAACAGTTCGAGCGCGATCTGATCGCCGCCAAAGAGGCCGCCGAGGCCGCCAGCAGGGCCAAAAGCACCTTTCTGGCCAACATGAGCCACGAGTTACGCACACCGCTGAATGCGATCATCGGCTATAGCGAGATGTTGCGCGAAGAGGCCGACGACCTTGGCTACGACGATTTTAGCCCCGACCTGGAGAAGATCCGGACTGCCGGCAAGCATCTGTTGGAGTTGATCAACAACATCCTCGACCTTTCGAAGATCGAAGCCGGGCGCATGGAGCTTTTCAACGAGATCTTTTCGATCGACCAGATGTTGAACGATGTGCTGGTTACGGTGCGGCCACTGATCGAACAGCGCGGCAACCAGTTTGTGATCGAGCGTGATCCGCAGCATGGGATGATGCATGCCGATCTGACGAAGATCCGCCAGGTATTGCTTAATCTGCTGTCGAACGCGGCCAAATTTACCGAGAACGGCACGATTACGCTGCGCGTGGCGAAGCACGATACGGAGTATGGTGACTTGATTCGGTTCAGTGTGAGCGATACCGGGATCGGCATGAGCGAAGAACAGGTCGGGCGGCTCTTCCAGGAGTTTATGCAGGCCGATGCCAGCACCACCAGACGGTATGGCGGAACCGGTCTGGGCCTGGCCTTGAGCAAGCGTTTCGCCCAGATGATGGGCGGCGATATCGGCGTGGCCAGTGCGTTGGGCACCGGCTCGACCTTTACCGTCACCCTGCCGCTGATCGCCGGCGAATATGCCCAGCAAGCGCTGGTTCCAACGACGCCGATCACATCCAGCATTGATGTGACCGTGCTGGTGATCGACGACGACCGTGATGCACGTACGCTGATCGAGCATACCCTGAGCCGGGCCGGCTTGAAGGTGGTGACGGCGGCGAATGGCGCCGAGGGCCTGGAGATGGCGCGTAATCTGCGCCCGGCGGCGATCACGCTTGATGTGATGATGCCGGAGATCGATGGTTGGACGGTGCTGAGCGAACTCAAGGGCGACCCCGAATTGCGCCATATTCCGGTGATTATGCTGACCATGGTCGATGATCAGGAGCGCGGATTGGCCCTCGGCGCGGCGGAATTTCTGCACAAGCCAATCGATCGCGAACGGCTGGTGTCGGCGATCGAGCGTTACTGGAAACGCGGCAAATCCAATCAGGAAAAGCCGGTAATCCTGGTGGTCGAGGACGATGATACGACCCGCGGGATGTTGCAACGGCTGTTGGAGCGTGAAGGCTGGTTGGTGAAAACCGCCGAAAACGGCGAGGTGGCCCTGGGCCGGGTGACTGAACAACGCCCCGATCTGATTCTGCTCGATCTGATGATGCCGAAGATGGACGGCTTCGAGGTGATCAGCGCGTTACGCTCAACCACGATCTGGCGCACCATCCCGATCGTCGTACTCACGGCGATGGATCTTAGCGCCGGCGATCGGCTGCGCCTGAATGGCTATGTGGCGCGGGTGCTGCAAAAGGGCGCTTACCATCACGATGAACTGCTGGCCGATGTACGCGAATTGGTGTTGCGCGCGATCGGGGCCGGCTAGTCGAGGCGACATGCGCGGGTTTTTGGCAACTGATGTTTGTGGCTCTGTTGCAACCATCAGTTCGCCATACTTAGATTGGCCGCGCCGCCGCGTTTATTCTATGCTATCCTTACAGGCACAGAGCGTTGAAATTGCAGATTGTTGCGTGTACTCCGCTTCGCTATGACAATCACCGAGCGCGGCCGCATTCTTGTGGTCGATGATAATCCAAACAATCGTGATCTGCTCTCACGGCGGCTCACCCGTCGTGGTCACCTCGTTGCAACGGCGGAAAACGGTATTCAATGCCTGGAGATGCTGCGGGCGCAGCGCTTCGATCTGCTCGTACTCGATATCATGATGCCGGGTATGGACGGCTATGAGGTGCTGGCGCGGATCAAACCCGACGAGCGGCTGCGGCATATTCCGGTGATTGTGGTGAGTGCGCTCGATGAACTTGATAGTGTGGTGCGCTGCATCGAGTTGGGCGCCGAAGATTATCTCGTTAAACCGATCAATAGCATTCTGCTCAATGCCAAGATCGATTTTTGCCTGGAGCGCAAGCTGTTGCGGGATCGTGAGCGCGCTTTTCTGGCTGCGGTAAAACAAGAGTTGGAGCTTGGCCGGCGCACACAGGCCGACTTTCTGCCGGCCAGGTTGCCTGCTGTTGCGGGTTATGAACTGGCGGCGGCGTTCCACCCCGCCCGTGAGGTTGCCGGCGATTTTTATGACGCATTCACCCTGCCCGATGGGCGGCTTGGGCTGTTGCTCGGTGATGTGTGCGACAAGGGTGTCGGCGCTGCCCTGTTTATGGCCCTTACCCGCTCGTTGCTGCGAGCCTTCGCCGATGAGCCGCAACCCGATGCAGCCGGCCCGTTGCACGCCGTCTCGGTGACAAATACCTATATCGCCCGGCACCATCGGCAAAGCCATATGTATGCCACGCTCTTTTTCGGCGCGCTCGACCAGACGAGCGGTAGGTTGAGCTATGTGAATGCCGGGCATCCGCCGGCGGTGCTGCTGCGCCGCGACGGAACCCAGCTATTGCTCGATCCGACCGGCCCGGCGGCAGGGCTGATGCCCGAGAGCAGTTTTGCTGTGGCCGAGGTGACGCTGTATCCCGGTGAGACGTTGCTGATCTATACCGACGGCGCTACCGAGGCCCGTGACGGGCATGGTGAGTTGTTCGGCGAAGAACGTGTGCTGGCCGTTTTGCGTGAGCCGGCGCCGAATGCGGCGGCGTTGATGGAGCGGATCGAACGGGCTGCCCGTGCCCATGCCGGCGACGGTATTCTGGTTGATGATGTGACTATGCTTTCGATCCGCCGGCTGAGCTGACCGGCGAGTTGCTTTGGCGTTGGGCGCAAGAAATGCAGCGGGGTTGACAGGGCCGGCACGCCTGTCAACCCCGTTTTGATTCCGCGCCGTCTGTTCTGGGCGCTGCGTTGTTGTGGCGGCAACAGTGCCGAAACAACCGAACAAAGCGCACGAATTCGGGCGCCATAGCCGATGTGAGCGCCTGTTCGGCATCAGCCAGACGTGCGGCGGCAGATTGGCCGGTGAAGATCAGCATCCTCGCGTCGATAATGCAGAGATATGGCAGCGCTCCTGAAGTGTCGGATCGAGCGCGAACTGCTCCATCCGGAGTGCCGCCTGCGTCCAAAGATCATTGAACGCGGCGCATCGCAGCGAACGCGCGCTGTCGGGAATGACCGTTATCGCTGTCGGGAATATGCGAGCGGGGAAATGGTCTGGCACATTCCTTGCCGACTCCGGTCGCGACGGCAGGTGTGGTTCCATAGCCGGTGCCGCGACACGGCCGTCAGCAGGTGCAGAAACGCCGGTTCTCGCAGCAGAAAGTGAGCATGGGCGCAGCGCCCCCGGTATATGCGGGCGATCGAGATTCTGTCGGCGCCGCTGTGGCCGTGGGCGTAGCTTCAAGCCAAAAGGCGAAATTGCTTTAGCGCATTCCAAAGCGCCAATATTGGCCACCGATCAACCTGAGATTGCTTGAACCTACACGCGGGCGCATTCCGGTCTGACGGCCGACATCATATGACTCAGAAGGAAGGAAAGGGCGATGCATTTCGACACCCGGCGGCGGATTGCGTTGATGGGCATTGCCGGTGTTTTCATCATCCTATTGGCGGCCTTGATCACCGGGCTGACTTATAGCGGCCCCGAAGGCGAGCCGTACTCTCTGTTCAATCAAAATGTCTCGGATCTGGGGCGGCCCAGTATCTCGGCTCTTGCAGAGTACTTTAACGGCAGCCTGCAGCTCGGCGGAGCGTTGCTGGCGCTCTTTAGCCTTGGTCTGCTTGTCTACGTTCGCCGGCCGATCCTCTGTCTGGCGGCGTTCACGGGGATTATCAGTGCCAGCGGCATTATTCTGGTTGGCATGTTTCCCGCCTCGGTCTGGCAGGTTCATAAATTCGCCTTCGCCATTTTCTTTTTCAGTGGGATGTTGATGCTTATGCTCGCAACCGTTAGCCTGATCCGCCGTGATCATGGCCGCGTGCGGCAATTGCTGGCGGTGCCGAGCGGCCTGGGCTTGCTGGTGTACGGCCTGGCGCTGTTCCTGCCGATCGTGCTGTACCAACACCCGCTTGATGCCTTTGTTTCCGGCCCGCCCGGCGAAAACCGACCCGACATCTGGCTGCCGTCGCTGCTGGAGTGGTCGGTGTTTTTTGCGACGGCCGGTTGGGTGCTGGCGGTGTCGTTCGCGCTCATGCGGCATCGACGCCATACGTAGCACATCCTGCATGTCGGCATCTTCCCCGCAAGAAATTGCTCCGGACGGTACGCACTTTGCAAACAACGGCGCGACCGTCTGCGTGGGCCGGCTACAAGCCGCCATCCCGGCCAGCGCCAATCGCCTTACGGAAATCAATAAGCGGGTGAGTGGGTTGGCACCGGGGACGATTGAGTCCGCCGAAATAAACCGGCCGATCGCGGGGTCTACTCCCGCGCAGTATACGACAGCCAGACACAAAAAATCAGGGTTTGAGCGATAGGAATGCGCTGAACGTGCTATACTGGGGGTGCTTCCGCGCAAAGGGATAAGGAATGCCCATGGCACGCTGGTTTAATGTCGCCGGCCCCTGTCGGCCCGACATTCATTATATGCTTCCGGCTACTGCACGCCTGCCGGATGTGATGCGCTTGATCACCCAGCAAAGCTATTTCGTGCTGCATGCGCCGCGCCAGACCGGCAAAACCACCGCGATGCTGAGTTTGGCTCAGGAACTGACGGC
>JAAUQO010000174.1 GCA_012032775.1 Oscillochloris sp.
TATAGTGCAGCCGTTGCCGCCGCTGTGCTTAGCTTACCGCTGCTCGCCTGGTTCCAGGTGCTGCCGCCGGCATTCGCCGCAGCAATCGTGCTCGCCCTGCCGATCGCGATCGGCAGATAATCAGCATGGCGCGCGGTGCATGGCAAAAGCCGAACACCTGGGAGGCGCTCGGCTTCTGGAGTATCGGCCAGCTCATGGCTGCCGGAGTGGGGATCTTCGCAGTAACGCTGCTACGCGCCTGAAGATCGATCGGATTCGGGTGCATTTCGTGCGCCCGATCGCCACAAAATCTAGCCGCTAAGCTGTAATTCATCGATCACTTCATCCACGCCGGCGACATATTGCGCCACCGCCGCCAGATTATCGCTATCGGTGATATCGCGCACTTCGCCGCGCAGCACCACCAGATTGCCGCGCGTAATGATCGTCACCTGATCGGCATAGGCAGTCGTCTGGCTATCGGCGCGCAATGCGTCGCGCACGCGGGCGCTCAACTCATCTTCGTCCAGGTCGAAATCACCGTGATGATCCTGATCATAGGGATGTTCCAGGGACGAAAAACTCATCCCGGCGGCAACCTCGGCATTGTCGAGATCATCGCCCGGCCGGGCCTGATCGGCGGATCGGTCGGCGGCACATAGGTCAGGCCCTCTTCCACCGCCTCAAAGGGATTCGAGGTTTCGCCGGAGCGCAGTTCACGCTCGATCAGCAATTCGAGATCGTCGGGGTCGTTCGGCAGATCGTCGTTGACGCCGGCCTCAAGTTCGCCCTGATAGATATCGCTGGCGGTGATATCGCCCAGATCGTCAATATCGCTGCGCTCGATAAAGGCTTCGCCGCGCTGCTCAGGCGAACGGCGGCCCTCAAGCTCGCGCTGCTTCTGCTCGAACGGCACATCCGGCCCATTCAGCGGGCGATCGGCATTGGGCTTCTGCGGGGCCGTACGGCCGCGATTACGCTTATTCTTGGATTTGCTCATATTCGGCCTCCCTCGCTATGCTGCAACTCAAGCAACTGCCGCTCGGCGTCGTCGGCAACTTCGGCATCCACCATTATGTTGTAGCGATCGGCTGAAACCCGCCCGACCGAACTAAAATCGCGCTGACCGCGGGTCATGCCGTGGCCCAACAATCCGAAGGCCGCTCCAACCGCAGCGCCGATCAGCAGGCCCCAGAACGCCAGGTTCAAGGCCGCCAGCAACGGCGCAACAAAGGTGAACAGACCGATCAAAAACCCGACGAAAGCGCCGGTTACCGCGCCGGAAAGCGCACCCGCAAGTGCGGCCCGGCCATAATTCATGCGGCCGGTTACCTGCTCTACCAGCTTCAAACCCTCGGCGACAATTGCGGTGCGCTCGACCGGGAAGCGCCGGTCGGCAAGAAAATCAACCGCCCGCTGAGCTGAACCATACTCCGGGTATGAAGCGATCGTCCGGCGTGGCCGGCGATCGCCGATATATTCACGCTGCATTTGCATCATTAACTCCTGTATCCTCCAGCTTGTATCCTCGCTAGATCGGTGGCCGGTCGCGCTCCTGCCAGTCCTGCTGGACAGGCCGATTCGTGCTGCGCTCGGTCGTCGGCGGTGCTTTCGAGCGCCCGGCAAGCAGCGCCGTTGCGCCCACGCCGATCACCGCGCCGACGATCAGGCCGCCGATCGCCCAGATCGCGGCGATAAAAACGGCATTCGTGATCGAAGCGCTGCCGGTTGGCGTGGCCATGCCGAGCATCCCGATCGGCAGCGCGATCACCAGGCCAAGCAGGGCGCCGATGATACCGCCGACTAAAAAGGCCCGACCGGCCCGGCCGCGCGCATCGGGGCTCGCGTCGTGAATATTTTCTCTGGTTTCGGGAATCGAGTGGCGATCGGCCGGATCGTTCGACATAAGGCCTCCTTTGTGCTGCATCGCCTCGTGGTACAGAGAGCTATACAGCACAGAGCGTGCCTACGTAGATCAGGTCGATCGGCGACTGGTGATCAGGAGCGCCAGAGCGCCGAGGATCGGCACACACAGAATCAGCGCGCTCCAACCGAGCCGCACACCGGTGCTCATATCAAGGCGATTGAGTCGCAGCAACGCGGCAATTGCCAGGCCGATCCAAAGGATCACCAGAACAATATTACTTAGTTGGGCTAGCAGCAAGGGAAGATTGATTCCATACGCTTCCATAGTATCTCGCTCCGGCACACGCCTCATCCATCCTGCGCTCGCAACAACGCCAGCGTTTGATCATAACGACGATACAACTGCGCGATCAGTTCCGATACATCGTGCGCTTCCGGCGCAGCCTCGATCCGCTCGCACAACGCCGCCAGGGCCAACGCGCCGATCTGAAGGCAGCCGCCACGCAAGCGGTGGGCATTATCGCGCAAGCGCTTCCAATCGTGCTGTTGCTGCGCCGCCGCAAGCGCTGCGATCTGCGGCGGGATCTCGCGCATAATAAGCTGCTGCACCATTGCGACGTTTTCGGCATTCGCAGCCCCGAACGACTCGACAAAGTGGGTAAACGCCGCCCAGTTGATCAAATCCTCAGCATCGAACTCGTCGGCGATCCGGCTTTCAGCGCCATCCGGCGGCCCGGCTTCATGGCCCGCCTCGGCCAGCACCCGGCGCAGATCCTCGATCTGTACCGGCTTACTCAGATAACCATTCATCCCGGCTTGCAAAAAGCGCTCGCGATCGCCTGGCATTGCGCTTGCCGTCAGCGCAATAATATACGGCTGGCGCACCGCCGATCCAAGCCGGCGGATCTTCTCTGTGGCCGCTGTCCCATCAAGCTTCGGCATCTGCACATCCATCAACACCACGTCATACGCAATCTGGGCCACTTCCTGCACCGCCGCCAGGCCATCGCCCACCACCGTCACCCGATGGCCCAGTTGCAGCAACAGACGCCGCCCTACCTCCTGGTTGATCGGGTTATCTTCAACCAGCAAAATCGTGAGCGCCTGCGGGCCAGTCGGCGCTTCCGCTTGGGCCTGCGACATACCAATGCCCCTATCGCGAGTCGTGATTGTCACCAGATCTTGTTGCGCATCGACAGCTTCGGCAGCCGCATACAATCCCACCTCACCGCTGCCGGTAAACTTCACCGCATCGCCAGGCAGCTTGAGCACAACCTGCCGGAGCCGCACCGCATCGCCGATCGCCGCCTGCGGCAGATTCGCGGGCTGCGGCCGCATCACGCGCCCGCGCCAATTCTTCCGCCTCTTCCTGGCGCTCGGTAATATCCATCGCCAACCCATCCCAGATGATACTGCCATCAGCTTCGCGGCGCGGCTGCGAGCACAGCTACATCCAAGGCACGGCACCATCGGGCAAGCGGTGGCGCACCGGCTCGGCGAACATGCTCATGGTCGCCAGGGAACGGGCCTCAAGCGCCCTCAAGCGTTTGCGTTCCTCATCGATTTCGCCATGCATCATAGTGCTGTTGCTGCTATGATACACGCATTGCATCCGTGGAGGAATATATGAGTCGCCTGATCAATACCATCAGCCAGATGTTTGTAATAATCGTGTTGCTCTTTCGTTCTCCGCCGGTGGTGCATCTGCGCGATCTTTCGCGCCGCCCGGCAGTGGTGCTGATTGCCCCGCCTCACGACCACGATGGTGTCTGGCCGCCGCTGCTTCCGCAACCCGATTACGCTCCCTCCGTGCCGCACGAACTGCTCCAGACTCTGTTCTTCGGCAGCCAATACCTGCGCGCCGATCAGCATAGCACGGCTCAGCGGGTCTATCTGCCGGTGAAGGCGGCGTAATCAGCGCCAATACAAAAGGGGATGGCGCAGCATGCACCATCCCCTTCGTACCAATCTCAAGATCCGCCTTCAGGCTTCAGCCCTCGTCTGCTCACTGCGCCCACAACGGCCAGCGATCCTGCCAGTTATTGTCGGTGAGCCGCGTCTCATTTCCGATGCTGTTCAAGTTCATCTGGTAGATCTCATAATCACCGTCGCGGTCGCTCGCAAACGCGATCATCGTCCCATCGGGCGACCATGTCGGCGCTTCGTCGTTGCCGCTCGAACCGGTTAGCCGGCGCTCGCCGCTGCCGTCGCCGGCGTTGACCATGAACAGATCCCATTGCCCGCTCTCACGATCACTGGAGAAGGCGATCCAACGGCCGTCCGGACTCAGCCGTGCGAAGCGATCATTGCTGTTGTTGTTGGTCAGATTGCGCACGTCCGTCAACTCGGCGCTGATACCATAGATGCTGTCGTTCAGGTAACGGATCGCCGCGCTGTAGATGTCGAAATCGCCGTCGCAGTTACTTGCCCAGTACAGCCGCCGGCCGTCGGGCGACCATGTCGGTGTCTCGTTCACGCAGCCGTTGTTCGTCAGTTGTGTCGGGCCATAGCCGGTAGCCGGCACGATCATCAGTTCCTGACTGCCGTTGCCAATCCGATCCGACACAAACGCGATCTTGGTGCCGTCGGGCGAATAGCTCGGGTTGTAATCATTCGCCACGCCGAACGGCAACCAGCCCGGATACAGGTCGGGCGGCGGTTGGGTGCCGTCGCTATAGCTGATCCGGCGCACGCCGGCATTCCAGGCTTTGTCGCCGTCGTAGAAGGCCGGCGGGTCGAACTCGTAGATCTGGCGATATTCCGGCTTTGCGCGCCGCGAGTCCACGAGCAAGCGCATCTGGCCGGGGTCCCAACTACGACGCCACGAGAAAGCCACCGTCTCCTCGGCATTACTCGTGATCCGGTTACTGATCGACTGGTTATACATGTACAGTTCCCAGTGATCGCCGCCCGTATCACGATCCGACGCAAAGAGCAACGGCGTCACCGGTTCGGGGCCAACCCAGGGCTGGCCGAGATGCGGGTAGCGCCACTGGAAGTAGTGCTGGCCGACATTGCCCATCTCGACTTTGTAGCCGTCGGGGTTGCTGGGCACGTAGGTCAACACCCGTCGCTCGAAAAGCTGCACCAGCACATCGGTCGTCTGATTCCCAATCTGCGCGCGGGTCCAGTACGCATCGCTGATCGGCAGACCCATTGCGAAGATCCACTCTACCACCGGACCATTCTGCACCCGGCCGTTGGCGACGATCGGCCCTTGCAGGTTCAGGAAATCCCAGAACACCCGCGGGATATTGTGGCCGGTGATACTGTTGTACTGCACGATCTCGGTCTCAGGACGGGCAAGTTCGGGGCGCACGCCCAGATTCCCGCTACGGTCGATCGTCACACTGATCCGCTCGCCGAGCCGTTGCGGATCGCGATAGCCATTATCGACCGTCGCAACTCCGGCGAACGAGGCGTAACCGGGCGCGACATCATTGGCATCACGCGGATTGCCGGCCACCGGCACATCGGCGCCGGCCCGCTGCTCAACATCGTAGGGATCGTTGCCGAGTTGCAACCGCCCGCTGATCAACTCCTTCACCAGCAAGCCGTTCGTCACGCCTTCGTTGGCGCCGGAACGATCGTTGGGGTTATTGATCTCCATGCGGGCCTTGTCGAAATACTGAACTGTTCGCAGGCCGTTTTCACCCTGACGCAAGAACTCAGCATAATCGAACCAGGGATTCGGCCCCCAGTACCAGGTGCGGCCGGAACGCACCGCCGAACTGTCGGTGCGCGTCCAGATCCGATCAAACCGCGCATCGGCAAACTGACGGCGTGTGCCGTCCCAGGGCGCAGCCGCAGCCGGCGCCGCCTGAAGCGCAACCATCGCCGTGAGTAGTGTGGCGGCCACGACGCGGCCACCGGTACGAAGCCAGGAGCTCTTCATCGCACCCTCCTTTTCAGCACCATGACGGGATATCTTCCCGCGATATCCTTGTATCATTTAAGACGATTCGAGTCGATGAACCGTTCCTGCGCCGGGCTGAGTGGATGGTGAAGAGACAGCAACAATCGCATGAAACCCTGAGAATCACGTCGGCCCGTTTCGACAGCTATCCTGCCGAAGCGGGCCGAAATAAGCGCAATTTTGCATTGGCGCTACGCCAGGCGATCGATCAGTTGCTCCATGCGCTCGACGAAATGGGCCACAAAACCTTCGCCGTCGAAATGAGTCACAATCTGCGCGTTGGGATGTTTGCCGGTGAGTCCTTGAAAATCGGCGATCGTCTTGCCCATCGTCAGCTCGCTCGAAATCTCGACATCGATATACGCCTGCGTGGTGCGGGCCAGATGGGGCCAATACACCAGCGCAAGTGCCGCCGGGTCGTTGATCGCGCAACCGGCATAACCGAACTGCTTCAGGTGAAACTCGATATAGAAACGGGTTGCCTCGGCAATAAACTCGGCGATCGGCCCGCCCCGTTGCAACAAGCGATCGATATCATGCCGGCCGAGACGGATCTCGCGGGTGATATCCCAGGGCACAATTGTCGGCGCCAGGCCGGCATCAAACACGATCTTGGCCGCATGCGGATCGGCATAGATATTAAATTCGGCCAGCGGCGTTGTGTTGCCGTCGGCCTGAAAGGCCGCGCCCATAATGATCAATTCGCCGATCGCAGCAACGATCTGCGGCTCCTTGCGTAATGCCAGCGCCAGATTCGTCAGTGGCCCGACCGCCACCAGGCTGATCTGGCCGGGCGCAGCAAGCAGTTCCCGGATCAGCAGATCGACCCCATGCTCGGCAACCGGTGCGATCGTCGCCGCCGGCAGCCGCGCATAGCCCAACCCGCTCAGGCCGTGGGTCTCGGTGGCCGTGAACGGCGGGCGCAACAACGGCGCCGCACAGCCCACCGCAACCGGGATCTGGGTTGCGCCGCCCAACTCCAACAGCGCCAACGCATTCGCCACCGCCTCGGACAACGGACAATTACCATGCACCACCGTCAGTGCAGTGAGCGTGATCTCCGGCGAGGCCAGCGCCAACAAGATCGCCAGCGCATCATCAATGCCGGGATCGGTATCAAGCAATACACGCCGAGGCGCAGTGGCGGGCATAAGCAACGCTCTCCTCACTGACTACTGAAGATCAAATCGCGCCGCGAAAACGAATACAGCGCCAGGCCAAGCAGCGAAATCAGCAACGAGAGTTGCGCAAATACATTCGCAAACGCCGTCGGTGTGCTGTAATCGCGGGTTGTGGCCAACTCATACCCGTACAGCGCCGGCACCAACGGCCCGCCGAGCAGCGCCTGCACCGCGCGCAATAACGACTGCCATCCCGGCGAAATCTGGGCCAACACCGTCCCGCCGATAAAATTACTCGAGAACGCCATTGCAATCAGCGCCAGCACAAACAGGCGCCAGCCGGTGCTGAACACCAACGGCGAGAGCATGATCATCAGCGCGGCTAACAAGCCGACATTCAAAACCAACGGCGTGGTTCCCGCGATCCAGCCCAGCAGATCCAGATCCGGGGGCCGATTCAGGAACGCCACCGCCAGGCAGAGCGTGCCGTAGGCAGCGCTGACGATCACCAGAATCGCCAGAAACAGGCCGAGCAAATAATCGGCCCGACTCAGCCCGCGCACCAGCAACAGGTAGCTCTGCGGCCGATCAACCAGGCCGATCAGCGCCGACGCCGTATAAAGCGTCAGCAGCGGCGCAAACGCACCAAGGACACTAAACATATACTCGGCATCGAATGGGCGCCGGAAGAAGATCACATACACCGACATCAGCGTGATGATCTCAACCGCAATTCGCCCCGAGCGCAAGTAATCAAGCAGCGTAAAACCGGCAAAACGAAGAATTCGCATAGCTTGCACTACTGTTCCGGCGTTTTTGGCGTATCGTCGTCATCGCGTTTACGCCCTAACAATTCATTCAACAGAGTATCCCCCTCGCCGGTACGGGCCGAGGGCGGGGCCGGCGGGGTGGTGGGCGGCGCCCAGGGCAACGCGATCGAGCCGTTCGGCGATTCATCGGGCCGCGCCGGCTGAGCAACCGTAGCCGGGAAAACCTCGGCACCGCTTTCACCTCGTACCGCATCGAGATACAGGCGTTCCAACGGCCGTTCCAACGGCTCCAGCGCGAATACCAATGCGCCGCTATCGAGCAAGGCCCGCAACACCGCTTCCTGGAGTGCCGGGGTGTTACTCCTGATTCGCACCGCACTCGATTCAGCCCGAATCATCGGCCCCAAAGCCTCGATGCGCTGCCGAACCTCCAACACCAATGGACTCGTGCGGATCAGCACACTGGCGCCTGATGTTTCCAGGCTGCGCACACTGGCCTCAGCCACGATCTGCCCGCGCGCCAGCACACCAACCCGATCACAAAGGAGTTCAACTTCCTGAAGATAGTGCGTACACAAAAAGATCGTATGGTGCCGGTCGCGTACCGAAGCCAGCAGATCGATCACCTCGCGCTGACCGGCCGGATCGAGGCCGCTGGTCGGCTCGTCGATCAACAGCAGATCGGGATCGGTGAGCAACGCCTGGGCAATCCCAAGCCGTTGCAACATCCCTTTCGAAAAATGCATCAGGCGCCGATCGGCGGCATCGGCCAGACCGACCGTTCGCAACTCAAGATCGACGCGCTCGTTCAACGTATCCGCCGGCATGCCGCTAAAGCGACCAATAAAGCGCAGATATTCACGGGCGGTGTAGCGCGTATGATAGCGTTGTCGTTCGGGCACATAACCGATCCGGCTGCGCACCCGCTCCAGGTTACGGCTATCGAGCACTTGCACACGCCCCGCATCAGGCCGCAGAAAACCAAGCATCAGATGGATGAGTGTCGATTTACCGACACCATTCGGACCGAGCAGGCCATACACTTCGCCCTCAGCGACACGCAGGCTTAGGCCGCGTAACACCTGAAGATCGCCGTACGACTTATCAACTTCCTCGATCACGATCACGCGCTTCTCCCAATCTTCGATAGTGAATCTCTGATGCTCAGCTTCCCAGAGCCAGGGCAAGCGTCGCCGCCGCCGCCAATGGCACCCCGGCGATCATGCCCAATCGCAGCAGTGCCGGTAGCGGCAAGCGGGGCAAGCGACCACTCAGCCGGCGCAGAATCAGTACCACCACCAACCAACCGGAGGCCACAACCAGCAAGCCGCTCCAACCCGCCCCAATCCTGGTGGGCAGCGTCGCCGTCACCAGTGCCGCCAGTAGCGTCCCGGCTCGCACCGTACGCCCCAACTGATCGAACGCGGCCGCAGAATCATTCAGACCAAGGGCCGTACCTTGCGGCGTCACCGTCACTTCGTCGCCGAACGAACCATAGCCCACTGCCGCTGGAAAGCAGATCAATGCCGTCGCCAGGGCCAGGATGTGCGCCGGAAGCAACGCAATTGTCCATTCGGCAGCGAGCGCCACCGCCAGCGCAGCCCACAACAGCATCCGCGCCCACACCCCAAGTTGCAACTCGCGGATCGCACTGCGCACCAACTTCGGCGCGCGCCCAGCAGGGCCGGTAATAACGGCAGCAGAAAGGCCAACTCAAAGCCGGCCCAGGCCCACAACCAGGCATCGGAAGCCGCCGACGGATGGTAGGGCCACGGCAGTGCCGCCAGGCTCCCGCCGGCGAGAAGCATACTCAGAAACGTCGCCATACCCTCTCGGCTACTTAAACCCGCCGCCGTCGGCACCGGCAAGCGTCCATACAACAGCCGATGGTAGATCAGCCCAAAAACCAGGGCCGTCAACAGCCCCGGATAAAGTAAAGCAGCCAGAATAAGCGCCGGATAATCCATACCACTCCGCTGAGAGCATGCAGCACACCGCGCCCCGCTGCCGCCCGCGTCACGGCCGACCCTGCCCTGCCCGCGCAAGGGCGGCCCATGCTCCGCCCCTAAAACACCTGCAAAAACGCCAATCCCCGGATCGCCTCAGCGATCGTCGCCAACAACGGCTGCGGATACAAGCCGACCACCAGACAGATCAACAACAGCAGCAACGTCACCGCCGCCGCGCTCTGCGGCTCCGGCTCAAGCCTGCGTACCGGCGGCCGATCCAATTCCGTCTCACCGAGCAACAGCGGCTCGACCAGCGGCGCCTCGGGGCTCGGCCCAAGCAAGTATTCACTTGCGGCACGGGCCAATGCCAATCCAGCCAGCACCGTTGCCAACAACAAAGGCGCCAATTCCAGCCAACCGTGCTGCGCTGCGGCTTGATAAATCAGCCCGCGCCCCACTGCACCGCTTAACGGCGGCACACCAAGCAATGTCAAACCGCCAACCAGCAAGCCGGCGCCGCCACCGGCCAGCGCCGCAGCAGATCGCGCCGAACATCACCCGGCGGACGACCATCAGGCCGCTCAAGCAAACCCAGGCTGACAAAAATCAGCAGGATCGCCAGAGTCTGGCTGAAAGCGCCGAAGATCGCGCCCTCCAGACCCACCGCGCTCACCGCAGCCAGGCCATAAAATACCATACCATAATCGTATAGTACCAGATAGGCCATCGTACGCCGAAGCGACGCCGGCCCGATCGCCAACCAAGCGCCGAGCAGCGCACTCACGATCGCGCCGAACCGCATGACACTCAGCCCACCGCCACTCTCGATCAGCAGCGTCGGGAAGCTCTGGAAGACAAAGACCAGCACCAGCAAACTGGTTGTATTCAGCAGCGTCAGCACCAGTGCCGACACCAACAGTTCAGCGTGCTCGACCATATCGAGCAGCCAGGTATGAAACGGGATCAGCGCCAGGCGCAAAGCAAACGCCGCAGCCAGCAGCGCCAGAATGAAGCGCGCCAGAGAGGGTTGATCGGGCCGTTCGCCGGGGCGAAAAATATCGGTGAGCACAAAGGCGATATACATCAACACCCCGGCCACCACCATCAACACCAGGTATTTGAGCGCCGCCGCAATCGCGCGGGTGCCCACCAGGCTACTTGCCCCCGCCGGCAGATCGACGATCGCCAACACCGCCGTCAACCCGGTCAACACCAACAACAGCGTGGTGATAAACGCGTTTTGCAGCATCAGGATTGCACAGACCTCGCCGAGCGTCAACAAGGTGATCGGCACGAGATTCTCGCCATGCGGCAGGTGATATGCCGCTACCAGGCCAAATCCGACCACTGTCGTCAGCAGCAACAGAAACACCCGGTTTAATTCACTGAGTGTCAGGGTGACCCCCAGAAAGCGGTTCGGCGCATCGACCGGGATCTGAATCACCATCAGCAACACCGCCACCAGGGTGCTCAGTGCGGCAATGATCACCAACTGCGGCTGGCGTCGTAACACAAACGTGCTGGCTGCCATGCTGATGGGAAAGAAGATTGTAAGCAGATAGATCATGGTTTCTTATGCGGCAAGCTGGTTACCCTGCATTTCGCATTGATCCTAGCGTTGCCGATACAATTCGGCCAATTCCAGTGTTTTCAAGCGCCCATACAGCAAGCCGCTCAGATACGCGACTGCAAGCGCCAACAACACGTTAAACAGGCTCAGTAACGTCAACGGGATCACATTCAAGCCACTGGCGGCCGGTGAGCTTACCAGCGCCGTATACAGGAGATCGATGCTGCTGACGCAGAGTAACAAGCCCAGGCCGATCTTGAGGATATCACCGGCTAAGGCAATCGTCAGGATGCCGGTAAGCGCCAACCAGTACCAGACAAAATCCACCGCCACCGACGGGCCGATCGCATAGATGTAGGGCAGGGCCACACTGGCAACCAGGGCTAACACGCCGGCCCAAAAAGGCACGACATAATCGCCGGGTTGGAACGATTCGTTGGCCCGCTGGCGCTGGGCTGCACGCGCCGCGCGACGCAACTCCGAAAGCCCGAACTCGTCGAGATTCTCCAGCCCGTAATCGCGCGAAAAGGTCAATGCCGTAACGGTGAGAATCAACGTCACCGCCAGGCCGGTGATCAACTTGACCAACACCAGGCTGCTTAACTCCAGGCCGAATAGATTCAAATCCGGCGCCACAAATTGTTGTTGCACCAGAAACGCTGCCAAACCTAAGTAGTTCAAGAGCAAGGCGCTGAATGTGATTCGCCAGTCGCGAAACAGCAGCATCACCGCTGCCGTCAAGCCGATTAAGATTTGCGGCCACAACGTAATCATAGGCTTTGGAACCGGAACGACCCGGCTGGATCCTGTATTCTGTAGTTACTGCGCCATCAGCAGCATCAACACGACCAGCACCAGCAAGACTCCGAACAGGTAGTAGCGCTGCTCGAAAATCAGCATCACCGTACGCAACGTGTTGCTACTCCATTCAAGCGCATCCCAGAGCAGGCGCAACGGCGAACCGGCCCGGCCAAGCAGCGCCAGCGGCGCCAATTCGGCACTCAGGCCGTCGGGGCCAAGCCGCACCGGTTGCTCATCACGCTCAGGCGCAATCGTTCGCGCCGAGGGCAAGCGGAGCAACAACAATCCGCCCAGGCCAATAAGCACACCCAACACTGCATATCCAAGTGCTGCAATCTGCGTGGTCGGCGCGGCACCCGGCGCCAGCGGCAGCGCTTGCAACCACAATTGCCAGGCGATCAGCGGAGCCGTACCCAAGCATACCAGCAGCGCCACCGCGATCCCGCCGATCAACTGCGGCCCGAAACGCGGCACCGCCATCAGCCGATCCGGTCGCAGCGGCGTCCAAAAACGTCCGATCGGCACCAGCACCACCGACATCAAAAGCACGCCTGCGGCCAGCAATGCCGGCAAGCCCCAGGGCGCCAGATCACGCAGACCCTCGAACAGCCAGCGCCGGCCCCAGAAGCCGAAGAACGGCGGCAAGCCGATCGCCGCAAACCCACCGATCAGCCAGAGCGCTCCGGCGGTTCGCAACAATGGGCCGGGCAACTCGCTGCTGTAATCGTCGCTGCCGCTACTGCGCTCCAGCACCGAAACAGCCGCCACCCCAACCAGCGTACTTAGGGGCAAACTCCACAACATCACATGGGCGCCGACAAGTGCCAGGCCATCGCCCAGTAATGCCGCCGCCAGCACCAGCGACGCCTGGAAGCCGGCCATCCAGGCCAGCA
>JAAUQO010000175.1 GCA_012032775.1 Oscillochloris sp.
ATACGGTCGAGTTTGCGCTTAAAGATGGTGTTCCCTACGCGATCGACTTTACCAACCCTGCGCCCGACTTCGATGTCAATTCGCTCACCCCACACTACTTCGATTGGATCGTTCATACGATGGCCGACTTCGCGATCAGCGAGGCGCTCAAGGGCCGCCAGGAGCCGACCGATTACGCCTGGGGGCAGTTGATCGGCGGCGCCGCCGCACCGATGAACGCAGCCCCGGCCGCCCCGATCACGCCTGTCGCTGCAGCATCGGCCGCCCCAGAGCAGCCTGCCGCTCCAGCGGCCGCAGCCGACCAGAACGATGCCTTGATCGACATCAACGGTATCGGCCCGGTCTTCGAACAGCGCCTGAATGCCGCCGGGGTGCGCAGCTTCGCCCAACTTGCCGGCATGGCCCCAGAGCGCGTCCATGAGATTATCGGCGTAACACGTCTGCCCGTCGATGCCGAAGCCTGGATCGCCGAGGCGCCCAGTTCGCCGCCAATCCGCCCGCCCCCCAAGGCGAAGCGGAATAAGAAGAGGTGAATGACACGGTGACACGGTGACCGCTTCGCCGATGATGATGCAGGCGTCAGCACCTTTTTTTGGCGTACCATCTCACTCGGTCACCCGGTCATCATGTCGCATTTCGTATTGATCGTGAGGCGCCCCAATGACTCTCACCGAGGCAATTGATTACTATCACCAGTTGCTCAGCCCCGATGTTGCCGCCGCCTCATGGTCGGTGCTTAGCGATGAGATGCGGGCGCGCCGGCTCTACTTCGGCGAACGCCCGCTTTCTACGGTGCTGCGGCCGCGCTTGATCACCCGCGCGCAGTACGACTTGATGCGCAACGCTGTCGGCGCAGTTGCCGCCGCCGCCCGCAAGATCGCCGCCGCCGCCACCGAACCCGGCGAATTCGGCGCCGCCGTGCGCGCGAAACTGATGCTTACGCCCCACGAGCAAGCCCTGATCGATATGCATCCCGGCTACATCGAGCCGAGCGCTCACTCGCGCATGGATACCTTTCTCACCGTCGATGGCACGTCGCTTCAGTTTGTCGAGTATAACGCCGAGAGTCCGGCCGCGATCGCCTACGAGGATCTGCTCTCGCAGGCATTTCTGGCCATGCCGGTGATGCAGACCTTCGCCGAAAAGTATCCGCTGGCGGCGCTGCCCGCTCGCCACCGCCTGCTGGCCACGTTGCTCGATTGCTGGCGCGAGGCCGGTTCGCCCGGTGCTGATCCCAGCATTGCAATCCTCGACTGGTATGGCTTGCCTACCGCCAGCGAGTTTGTGATGTTCCAGGCCTATTTCGCCGAGCACGGTATTCCCGCCGTGATCTGCTCGCCCGATGAACTCGCCTTCCGCGACGGCAAACTGTATGTCGAGCAGAACGGCGTCAGTACGCCGGTGACAATTGTCTTCAAGCGCGTGCTCACCAGCGAGTTGCTTGTTCACTATGGCGAAAACTCGCTCAAGCACCCACTCATGCAGGCCTACGCCGCCGCTGCATGTGTGGTCGTAAACTCGTTTCGGGCCAAGCTGCTGCACAAAAAATCGATCTTCGCCCTGCTCTCCGACGAGCAATTCCAATCAACGCTCGATCCCGCCGAACACGCCGCTGTCGCCGCCCATGTTCCCTGGACGCGCGTGGTTGAGCGTGGCACGAGCACGTATCAGGGCCAGCGGATCGATCTGCTGGAGTTTGCCCGCACCAATCGCGAAAAACTCTTGCTCAAGCCGAACGACGACTATGGCGGCAAGGGGATCACGATCGGTTGGGAGGTTGACGGCGATCAGTGGGATGCCGCGCTGCATGCCGCATTGCTGTCGCCGTTTGTGATCCAGGAACGCGTTACCATCGCCTATGAGCCTTATCCTTCCCTGGTTGACGGCCAGGTTGTGATCGGCCAGCGCCTCGTCGATAGCGATCCCTTCCTCTTCGGCACCGATGTCGCCGGCTGCCTTTGCCGGCTTTCCACTGTGACCCTGCTGAATGTGACTGCCGGTGGCGGTAGTACGGCGCCGGTATTTCTGGTTGATGCCTGAGAGTTGCTGCCTGATGTCTGATACCGCCCGTTTACCGTTCAGGCAGCAAGCATCAGGCATCGCCCTCACGCCTATGTCTGCTCGCCTGGTTGCCGCCTTCTGCTTGCTGCTCAGCATTGCGATTCTGTGGTTAGGGTTGCGTTTCCCCCGGCCCCAGACGATCGATGTCGGCGCACCGGGCGATGCCTATTTCCTGGCCGATTTTTTCCGGCCCGAAGCACTCACCGGCGCTGATTTCCGCTACGGCAGGCCCGACGCGGCGCTGCGTATTCCCGCCGTCGCCGATGGCCCGCTGCTGCTCGGCATGCGCCTGCACGCCCCCGGTATCGCCCCACCTGAGGCCCAACGCCTACAGCTTATCCGCGACGATCAGGTGCTTGCCGCGTTCGCCACCGGCACCGGCTATCGCCGCTACACAATCCTGCTGCCGCCCGACCGGAACCCCGAGCCGGACAACGTAACCCAGGAGTCGCTTGTGCTCGCGGCGCCGCCGGTTATTCCCGGCCCCGATGATCCCCGTCGCCTCGGCGTAGCCCTCGACGAGTTCACCATCGGTGTGTTCCCCGGAGCCGCAAGCGTTCCCGCAGCGCTCGCCCGCGCTCTGAACATCGCGGCGCTGCTGATTGTCTGCACGGTACTGCTCGGCTTCCGCCGCTTGCTGCTCGGCGCAGCAATCACCCTCACCATCGCGAGCAGCCTGTCGGTCTGGGCCGTGCTCGATCCGCTCGGCTTCGCCTGGGCCGTACCCACGCCGCCGAACTGGTTGCTCCTGAGCCTGGCGTTGCTGCTGGTTGTGAGAATCCTTTGGGAAACCCGCACTGATTTTGCCCCACGTCCGTTTCGCGCTCCGAGCGAGCAGAGGGTCGGGGCGATGCCGATAAGTATCGCGATCTCGCTCACGATCGCACTGATCGCGCATCTGCTGTTGCTCGCACCACCGCCGGTTGCCGGTCTCGCCGCGCTGCTCATCCTCTGGCTGCCCGGAGCGATCGCGACCGCCGCAGTCTTTCCCAGTGAACGCGATCCGCTCACGCGGTTGTTTGTGTGGATTTGCGGCGCACTGAGCGTGTCGGCCATGCTTGTGCTCGCACTACATGCCTTCCCTGGTCCACTCTCCGGCCCGCTACTCATCCTCGCCGCCGATATACTGAGCCTGGCGGGAATCTGGGCCATCCTGCGCCAATGGCACAAGCCTGTCGCGCCACAATCCCCCGCCCCGCTGTCGAAAGGGCAGCCTGCGGCATTCCGTATTCCGCATTCTGGATTGATGCTGCTCCTCGTCCTCGCGGCCGCCCTGCGCCTTTACAACCTCGGCAACGCCGAATTTCAGGGCGACGAGGCCCGCGTGATGCTGCTGGCCGCCGGAATGAGCGACGGGATCGACACTATTTTGCTGGCCCACACCAAAGGCCCGGTCGAAGCACTATTGCCCGCCGGCCCACTGGCAATTGTCGGCACGATCAACGAATTCGTCGCCCGCCTACCCTTCACGCTCGCCGCGATCGGCGTCCTGCTCGGCATCGTCGCGATTGCGTACCGCGTAGCGCCGAAATTCGCCCCCGCCGCCGCGATCGTTGCCGTTGGCCTGCTTGCTGTCGATGGCTTCGCAATCGGCTTCGCCCGGATCGTGCAATACCAGAGCATGGTGATGCTCGCCGCCGCCGGTTCGTTCTGGTGCGCGCTGCGCCTGCTCGATCCCGACGAACCGCCGCTGCCGCTGTTGATCGGCGCGGCAGTCATGGCTGCGTTAGGATTACTAGCCCACTACGATGCGATCATGGTGCTGCCGGCCCTGACATGGCTGGTGCTCGCCGCCGGATTGCGGCGCCGCTGGCAACCCGGTGCGTGGATCACACATCTTACAGCGCCGACCCTGATCGGCGCGCTGTTGCTCGCATCCTTCTACCTGCCATTCATCGGTGATCCCCGCTTCGCATCCACCGCCGAGTACTTAGCCGGTCGCACCGCTCAGGGCGATGCCGGTGGACCGCCATTCAACAATTTACCGCTCTATAGCCAGATCCTGAGTTTCTACAACGCACCGCCGCTCGTGCCGCTCCTGGCACTCGCGCTCCTCGCTGCCCTGATCGCAATCGCACGACAGCAACTGCGCCCCCGTTGGGTCGGGATTGTGGCCGGCTTGAGCCTGAGCGCCGCCGTTCTGCTCCAGATTCTCGCCCCTGAATGGATGAGCAGCATCGGCAAAGCCAGCCCGGCACTGTTCATTTTCGGCCTACCGTTGGCGATCATGTGTTTTGCGCCCGGCCCAACACCGGCCCTCCGCGGCCTGCTGATCTGGTTTAGCGTGCCGTTCGTGCTCGAGTCGTTTATTATTGCCGAGCCGCGCACCCACTTCTACACCCTGCATCTGCCTGCCGCCCTGATCATCGGCGTCGCAGCCGGCGAACTCTGGGCAGCGATCAACCAGGCACTCGCCCGCCGCATCGTAGCAACCGCTGCCGCAACCGTGATGTTCGGCGCAGTGCTCTACGTCCAACTCGCCTATCTGCGGCCCTTCCCCGAGTACCAGCGCAGCTTCCCGCAGGCCCGCCCGAACTGGTTGCAGGCGAGCTACGGCGACGAACTGCCCGAGGCCGGTTATTTTGGATTTCCGCATCAGGACGGCTGGAAGGCTGCGGCTGAACTTTTTCGGCGCAACCAACTCAGCGGCAGCTACGACACCAACCAGAGCCGGTTGATCGCCGGGTGGTATCTGCGCGACAGCGTGCGCTGCGAACGCGATCCCGACTACTACGTGATCGCCGAGGGCGAGCCAAACAGCTATGTGCCGCCGGGCTATAGCCTGCGCGCCCAAGTCAGCGCCGGCCCCGCCACAACCATGACGATCTACAGCCGCGATCCATTCGCCGGGCCACCTGAGCGCATCAGGTTGGAAGATTGGATTTCCACATTTGACTCGCAACCGCGCGAAGATTTCGCCGTCGGCGCCGCAATCGGCGATGTATTACCCTTAAACCGCTTAGATTTGCAATGGTCTACCGGCGCGGTTCTGCGCGGCTACGACCTGATCGACAGCGAAGATTCAGCCCGCATCGTGCTCTACTGGCAAGCGACCCAACCACAACCCAACCTCACGCCCGTGGTCGAAGTTCGCAATCTAGCCGGCGAAACACTAGCCGAGGCAAGCATCGTATGCAACGACCGTCCGGCCCGCCGCTGGGCTGAGCCGGTTCTGAGCGATATTCCTTTCACGCTGCCGGATCTGCCGCCGGGAGGTTACAGCATCGCCGTGGGCCTGCGCAACGAAAGCGGCGCCTGGATCCCCGGCCCGGCCGGCGCCGCACCAACCCCAATCGCCACAATCACGATTCCCTAGGACGAAGCATGCAACCGTGCGGCGATGCATGCACCACCCCAATTCCGTACTCAGATGAAGGTGCGAGTGAATGCATCGCCCGCCCTTCACCGCATCACCTCGTCACGCCTCGCCGCCGCATCAAGCACCCGCACCAGATCCAACAACAATCGATTCAGCGGCGTAGCGACACCTAACCGTTCACCCTCGCGAACCAGTGCTCCGGTGATCGTCTCGATCTCGGTCGGGCTGCCGCGCTGCGCATCCTGCAACATCGACGAGCGATTAAGGGCCGTCGCCTCAGCCACCGCCAGCACATGCGCCACCGGATCGCCATAGGGCAACGCCGTCCCACGGGCCGCAGCCACCGCTGTCGCCTCTTGAACAACCTGCGTCACCAGCTTGCGCGCCTCCGGCAGCACCGCCAGATCGCCGTTCGGCAAACGCAACAACGCCGTCAACGCATTAATCGCCACATTCACCACCAGTTTGCCCCAAACCAGGCCCTCGATATCAGCGCTCATGGCGGCAGGCAAACCCGCCGCCTGCAAACAAGCGGCCAGTGCCGCCGCCGCTTCGCGATTCGGCATTGCGCCCAACACCGTCTTACCCATGCCGGCGAGACGCACCCGCCCCGGCCCAAGCAGCGTACCGCCGAGCGATGTCACCCCCACCGCCGTCCGCTCGGCGCCCAGCACCTTCGCCAACAGGGCATCATTTCCCAGGCCGTTTTGCAGCGTAAAGGCCACCCCGCCGGCGCAAGCAGCGCGTGCGCAACCTGCGCCGCCCAGGCTGTTTGCGCCGCCTTCACCAGTATCAGCGCCAGATCAACCGGCGCCAGAGCGGCCGGATCAGTCACAGCCCGCAGCGCTCGCACCCGATCAACACCCTCGATCTCACAGCGCAACCCGCCGGCGCCGATCGCCGCGACATGCGCCGGCCAGGGATCAACCAGGGTCACATCGGCCTGATCGGCCAAAAAATACCCGAACACCCCGCCGATCGCCCCGGCCCCAATCACTGCAATCCGCATGTTCGCCCCCTTTGCACATTCAGAATGCCGAATGCCGAATGCCGAATTGCTGCAATGCGTCACTAGGTGTGTATTTTGCATTGCTATCGTAGATCCATTAGAATTGCCTTAACCACACAACAAATCTTCTGTTCCGCGCCGCATCCGGGCCGCCCGGCCCGACTGGAGGGATCGTGCTGACCGATACCGAACATGTACAGGCCGACCACGCCCATCTGCTACATCCACTCTACCACCCTAGTGCACACCAATCGCCGAAGATCTGGGTTAAAGGTCGGGGCGCCATTGTCACCGACAGCACCGGCAACGAGTATATCGACGGCTTAAGCGCACTTTGGAATGTGAATATCGGCCACGGCCGTGAAGAACTCGCCGAAGCCGCCGCCGCCCAGATGCGGGAATTGGCCTATTTCTCGGCCTACGCCGGCTCCACAAACCTGCCCGCGATCAAACTCGCCGAAAAGCTCAGCCAGTTAATCTATCCCTCGATCAACACCTTCTTCTTCACCAGCGGCGGCGCCGAGAGCAGTGAAAGCTCGTTTAAAACCGCGCGCTTCTATTGGAAGGCTCTCGGCAAGCCCGACAAAGTCAAGTTTATCTCGCGGATGAAGGGCTACCACGGCGTAACCATGGCCGCAATGAGCGCCACCGGTCTGCCGGTCTACTGGCCGATGTTCGAGCCGCGCGTGCCCGGTTTCATCCATATCGATTCACCCTATCCATACCGCTTCGTGAATAAGACGCCCGAGGTGAGCGACGGCATTGCAGCCGCAAATCTGCTTGAAGAGGCGATTCTGCGCGAAGGGCCGGATACTGTGGCCGCCTTTATCGCCGAACCGGTGCAGGGCGCCGGCGGTGTTATTCCGCCCCAGAACGATTATTTCAAACGCATCCGCGCGATCTGCGATCAGTACGACGTATTGCTTATCTCCGACGAGGTGATCACCGGCTTCGGCCGTACCGGTCGCTGGTTCGGCCTTGAGCACTACGGCATCGAGCCCGACATCGCTCAGTTCGCCAAGGGCATCACCTCAGGCTACGTGCCCCTCGGCGGTATTGGGGTCAACGACAAGATCCGCGATGTGATCAACACCGTCGCCCCCGAGAAGCGCTGGATGCACGCCTTTACCTACTCGGGCCATCCGACCAGTTGTGCCGTGGCGCTCGTCAACATCGCGATTATCGAGCAGGAAGGCCTGGTTGCGAACGCCGCCGCCATGGGCGATCACATGCTCGACGGACTGATGGAACTCGATGAATTGCCGATCGTGGGGAATGTGCGCGGTCAAGGGATGATGGCCGCCGTTGAACTTGTCGCCGACAAGGCCACCAAAGAACCATTCCCGGCCTCGGCCAATATCGGGGTGCGCGTCGCCAAAGAACTTACTGCTCGCGGCCTCTTCACCCGCATCCTCGGCGACACTATTCTCCTCGCGCCGCCACTTGTCTGCGACGCCGCCACTATCGACCGTATCGTCACCATCGTCGGCGAATCGATCGCCGCCATCAGCGAGTAACATAGGGCTGAACGGGGCCGCACAGCTTTGCTGCGTGGCCCCGTCTCCTGTATTCTGATCGACTCTCGCCGTTGAGCGATCTTTCCTCCCGGCCTATTGCCGCCGGAGCCGATCTGCGCTACCCTACGCAACGGCATGGCAGCAACGTAGGTGTTGTGTCATGTTGCATGTTGCATTCGCCTTGCGGAGCCTGTAATGCATATTGAGGATCGCACGGTTCGCGCCTCACTCGATCTTTTTCACCGCACCTACCACTCGCTGCTACGGAGCACCGGCGAAATCCAGGTTGGCGCATTGGTCGAGCCGTATCTCGCATATGAACCCAGCTTGCATCACGCGGCGCGCAACGAAACACCCGATCTCGCCGCATTAACCTATACGTCCTTGCGCTTGCCCGCCTGCATCGATCAGGTGCGTCTGATTTTGCTCGGCCAGTCCCACGAGGTTTTCGCCCGCCACGGCTTCGGCGCCGTCACCAGTTGGCAACCGGTTAGTGCGCCGGGGCGCCGCCGCAAAATGTTCTTCGACGGCGGCGAAACCCTGGCAGTCCTGATCGCCAGCCCCTCCGACGTTGACGACCTGCTGCCGATGCTGGTCTCGTTTCAGGTCGAGTGGAACAAGATCCACGATCGCTTATCCCATGGCCGCGAGGCTGCCATAAGCGACGAAACACTGGCAACTCGCCTTGGGTTCGAGCACGAGGATCTCGCCCGGCTGCGGATGATCTGGGGGCAGAGCTTTGCCAGCCGGCTTGAATTGATCGCCCGCCACAAGAAGCGGCTCGCGGTACGGATGCTCGGCGGTTCGCTGATCGATTACGAACGGGCCACGTTGCGCTGGTGGATTCATATCGAGGAGAGTTTGCCCAACATCCCCCTGCGCGATCGCCCGATCTATTTCGTCTCGTCGAATACCCACAGCCTGATCAATCTGCTTTCCGGCTTCGCCCTACGCAACGCCGACGAACTACTCGGCTACTTACGCAACGAATCCCACGCCGGCTTGCTTGCCGAGTACGCCAAGATCGAGGCCGAACAGGTTCCTTCTTCGCGGGAGAATTTTCTTTACTACGTGCAGAAGAAATATCAGGCCGATCCGTCCAGCGCCGCATACTTTGTCCGCCGCGCTGCGGAAGAAGCCGAACTGGGGATTTATCGCATCCCCTCGCGCTTCTACATCGATGTCGATGCCCAGGTGATCGAACTGTCGCAACTCGATCCCGTTCGCCTCGATCCACGGCTCCGAATTGATGGGATCGAACACCTGCGCCGTAGCAATGCCATTATTATCAACATCGACTACCCGCTCGGCTTAGCCGCCTACCAGATCCTCAAACTTATGGCCCGGAGCGTCGGCGGGATCCGCGGCGTATATGTGATCGGCAAAGCCGCGACGCTCAACGGTAAAATCGGCGATGTGCTCATCCCCGATGCCGTCTACGACGAACATACCGCCAATCGCTACAGCTTCGTCCCGGCCTTCAGTGCGGCCGATGTCGCGCCATACCTGGCCCACGGCAGTGTCCTCGATAATCAGAAAGCCCTTACCTCCCGCGGGACGTTTCTGCAAAATGAGGCCTTTCTCGACGCACTCTACCGCGATTTTTTCACCGATGTGGAGATGGAGGCCGGGCCGTATCTTAATGCGATCTATGAACAAACCGTCGCCGAACGCTACCCGATCGGCCAGACGATCAGCCTGCTGCGGCCGCCCTACGATATCGGGTTTCTGCACTACGCCTCGGATACACCGTACTCGAAAGGCATGAACCTCGGCTCACGCAATTTATCCTACTTCGGCATAGACCCGACATACGCTACCTCGCTGGCTGTGGCCCGCCGCATCGTCCAGCAAGAGGTCAGTCGGCTGGAGTAAATGAAAGGGCGAAGCATATTGCTGAACAACATGCTTCGCCCTCTCGCTTCGCGCTCTAGGTAATCCTGTTTACGCAATCATACTAATCAGCCGCACCCTGCTCCAACTTCTCACCACCGCCATGACTATCATCATCACCCGACTCAAGCCGCCGTGCGCGGATCCACGAGGCAACCACCGCAATTGTGATTACGCCGGCAATCACGCCCAGCGAAGCCGCCGTCGGGATACGGTAGGTGGTGCCGAGCAACCACTGACTCACATCAGGCAGCAGCATCTTTACACCAACAAAGGCCAACACCACCGAGAGGCCCAGTTTGAGGTAATGGAATTTATCCATCACACCGCCAAGCACAAAGTACAGCGCCCGCAATCCCAGGATCGCAAATACATTCGAGGTGTAAACAATAAACGGCTCCTGAGTCACCGCAAAGATCGCCGGGATCGAATCGACCGCGAAGATCAGGTCGGTGGTCTCAACCATCACCAGCACCAACAACAGCGGTGTCGCCATGCGAACGCCATTCTTCACGGTGATGAACTTCTGGCCGTCATAGCTGTCGCTCACCGGCAAGAAGCGCTTAAACAGGCGCACCACCGGGTTCGCATCGGGCTCCAGTTGCTCCTCTTTCGAGGTCGCCATCCTGATGCCGGTAAAGATCAGGAATACGCCGAAGATCCAGATAATCCAGTGGAACTCCTTGATCAAAGCCGCGCCGGCCGCGATCATCGCACCGCGCATCAGCAGCGCGCCAAGAATACCCCAGAACAATACCCGGTGTTGGTATTTCCGCGGTACTGCAAAATACGAGAAGATCAACACAAACACAAAGATGTTATCAATGCTGAGGGCCTTCTCAATCAAGTATCCCGTCAAGAATGCCAGCCCGGCTTCGCTGGCAGTATAGCTACTGTTCGGCATCATCACCGGCCAGAAGAAGTAGATCACCAGATTAAACAGCAACGACAGACTGATCCAGACGACGCTCCAGATCGCTGCCTCTTTTACAGAGACTTCGTGCGCTTCACGATGAAAAACCCCCAGGTCGATCGCCAGCATCGCCAGTACAAAAAGGTTAAATCCTATCCAGAGCCAGAGTGTCCCTTCGAACATCGTGTTTCCCCATGCAATGTGCGTATTCAACAAAAAAAGCGAGTCTCCACAGCAGTGATGCTGCGGTGGTCTCGCTTACAAAGTCAGCGCTTCGTTTGGCCGGCCGAGAGCATTATGCTCCGTGTTGACGACCGATCCACCCTTGCGGGCAGCTACTCCCCAACTCGCTCCCTCTATCATGCCGCATTTCTTCATCAGTATCAAGGGGAATATATCACTATTCCAGCAGGATGCATGTTAAAAAAACCGGCCCCCAGGTGGGGGTGTATGTCATTGACAAAGCCTGTGCATGACAAGTATGATCAAAGTGGTTGGGGAGTAGCCACTCGCCCATTGCGAGCTACGACGCCGTCACTCCGGGTTTTGCCCCGGCGTCGTAACCGTGTTTTCACGGCTGGCGAGACCACCACGACACGCTGTTGCCGTGGTGGCCTCGCTTTTTGTTGGCCACAGGCATGTAAACCCTAAGGAGCGAACATCGGTATGAGCATCATGACACTCGTGTTCCTGGTTGGTGGTCTGGGGCTGTTGGTGCTAGGTGGTGAGTGGCTGGTACGCGGCGCTTCACGTCTTGCGGCAATTTCAGGCGTACCGCCGCTGATTATCGGGCTAACAGTCGTTTCATTCGGGACAAGTGCGCCGGAGTTGGCGGTAAGCACCCAGGCGGTGCTCGGCGGGCAGGGCGATATCGCACTCGGGAATGTCGTCGGCAGTAATATCTTCAATATCCTGTTCATCCTTGGGATCTCGGCGCTGATCGGCCCACTTGCGGTGCAACGCCAGCTGATTCGGGTTGATGTGCCGCTGATGATCGGCGCATCGTTGGCATTACTGTTGATCAGCCTGGATGGAAGCATCAGCCCGATCGACGGAATCTTTCTGGCGACGAGCCTGTTCGCCTATATCGGTTGGCAGATCATCCAGTCGCGCCGCCAAAAGACAGCCCATACGGCCGCTGAAGGCGGCTCCGCTCAGGCACCGCGCGACATCAGGAACATCTTTTTCAATCTGGTATTAATCGGGGCCGGACTCGGCTTACTGGTGCTCGGTTCTCGCTGGTTGGTGGATAGCGCAAGCACGATCGCGCGATTCTTCGGCCTGAGTGAGCTGATCATCGGGCTTACGATTGTGGCCGTCGGCACATCATTGCCCGAAGTGGCCGCCTCGGTGATCGCCGCCCTGCGGGGTGAACGCGATATTGCGGTCGGGAATGTGATTGGCAGTAACCTGTTCAATATTCTGGGCATTCTCGGCATCAGCAGTTGGTTTGCGCCGGAAGGGATTCTGGTTCCGGCGGCGGCCCTGGCCTTCGATATTCCGGTGATGGTTGCCGTTGCCCTGGCCTGTCTGCCGATCTTCCTCACCGGCTTCCGGGTTGAGCGCTGGGAAGGCGGGCTGTTCCTGAGCTATTACATTGCCTACACCGCCTTTCTGATCCTGACAGCCTCGAATCATCAGGCTCTGCCGGTGTTCAGCAGTGCAATGGCTACGGTTGTGCTGCCGGTTACCGCGGTTGGGCTGATTATTCTGGGTATCAGGGCCGCCTTGCAAGGCAATGGCTGGCCGCAGATGCCGATGAAACGGTAACAGGTTGATCGCCGCGTGCTCGACTGGAATGTAGTTACGCACCACGGGAAGTATGCTTGCCGCGTGGTTGTGGCGCTGAAATCGTCGCAACTACGCGCAACCAATAAACGTTCCAACCTCTTCGCAAATGTAACTTGATACCGTCGCTGCGATGCCGAACCGGCTGATCGTGCGGATTTTTGTTGCCGATTGTAAACTGTGCAAAGTATTGATAAAAGGCAACCATTAGACTTACCGTTCGCTTAAATCTGGACAGGGTTTGGAGAATCTGGTAGGCTCGCGGTATGAACGCGCAACCTATCGTACACACGGAACGGGTCGATGACGTGCCGCTGCTGCTGGCCCACATGCACCGC